>JACVCM010000040.1 GCA_016742125.1 Sphingomonadaceae bacterium
CCGGTGGCCATCATCAGCAGGTAAAGGACCACGCCGAGCGGCCATACCATCTCACGCGGTGCCTTGTAGGAACCGTAGAAAAGCCCGCGGAAAATGTGAATGTAGACCACGATGAAGAAGAAGCTGGCGCCGTTCATATGCGCATAGCGGATGAACCAGCCTGCATTCACGTCACGCATGATATGTTCGACAGAGTTGAACGCGCCATCAACGCTGGCATAATAATGCATGGCAAGAACGATGCCGGTCACGATCTGGATTACCAGAGCAACGCCCGACAATACGCCGAAATTCCAGAAATAATTCAGGTTACGCGGAACGGGATAACCCCCGCCGATCGCATTATAGACGAGCCGGGGGAGCGGCAACCGCTCATCCACCCAACGCATAACGGGATTCTGTGGCTTATATTCTTGTGCCCAAGGAAAGCTCATCTTGCTCTGGCCCCTTAACCGATTTTCACAACAGTGTCGGAAATGAATGCATATTCCGGAACCTGCAGGTTCAACGGAGCCGGACCCTTGCGTATACGTCCGGCAGTATCATAGTGCGAACCATGGCACGGGCAGAAATAGCCGCCATATTCGCCCTTCACCTCGCCCGCGGCTGCACCAAGGGGCACACAACCCAAATGGGTGCAGACGCCAAGCGTGATCAGCCAGTTTTCCTTGCCCGGTTGGGTGCGTTCAGCCAGCGTTTGCGGTTCGCGCAACGAACTAATGTTGACCTTGTTCGCTTCGGCAATTTCTTCCGCCGTCAGGTTGCGGATAAAGACAGGTTGTTTGCGCCAGCTGGTCTTGATCGCCTGCCCGGGCTGGATTGCTGCAACGTCGACTTCGATAGAGGCGAGCGCCAGAACATCCGCGCTCGCGCTCATTTGGCTTACCAGCGGAACAGCCACGGCAGCGGCACCTACCCCTGCAAAGCTGACAGCAGCGATGTGGATGAAATCGCGCCGGCGGACACCGTCACCATGATTGCCGCCGTCGACACGTAGTTCGTCGACCGGGATACCATCCTGGGTTTGGGGATCAGCCATAGGGGCTGATGCCGCCTTGGACGGCTTTTTCGTGGTGCCTGTTGTCTTTTTGACCGTAGCCATATGCTGCCCTTATTTGCGACGCGGATATAAAGCCCGCAATATCGTCGAAATCCCGTAGCCGCCTTTGGCCAAATGGCATTTTTGCCTTATCCCAAGGGCGATTCAGCGGCCTGATAGACGCCTTTGCGATAATTTGCCAACAGGGAATTTGGCCGATATTGTGCTAAAGCGTTGCAACCAGATTGCATTTTGCGAAACTGACGGAAAATTGCCGCTTTGGCTTGCATCTGCTAATATTATACGCGTAAAGGCGCGCCCTTGTTTTGGAAATGGTCGGAGTGATTGCCATGGCGACGAATTGGACGCCGGATAGCTGGAGGAATGCGAAGGGTATCCACATGCCCGAATATAGGGACGCGGTCGCCCTGGCAGCGACTGAGGAGACGCTGCGCAATTATCCTCCACTGGTTTTTGCAGGCGAGGCACGCAACCTGACCGAGGATCTTGCCAAGGTTGTCGAGGGCAGGGCGTTCCTTTTGCAAGGCGGCGACTGTGCCGAGAGCTTTGCGGAATTTCACCCGAACAATATCCGGGATACATTCCGGGTCATTCTTCAAATGGCGGTCGTCCTGACCTTTGCCGGCAAGGTGCCGGTAGTGAAGCTGGGACGGATGGCAGGCCAGTTTGCCAAGCCGCGCTCGGCGCCCACCGAGGTCAAGGGGGAGGTTGAGCTTCCGAGTTATTTCGGCGACATCATCAATGATATCGAGTTCGATGCCGAGGGTCGCGAACCCGATCCAGCGCGTATGGTGCGTGCATATAGTCAGGCGGCGTCGACGCTTAACCTGCTTCGGGCTTTTTCGAACGGTGGCTATGCCAATTTGAAGCAGGTCCATGCCTGGACGCATGATTATATGGGCCGCTCGCCCTGGGCGCAGAAATATAAGGAAACCGCCGACCGCATTGGCGAAGCCCTGGATTTCATGGAAGCTTGCGGCATCACGCCCGAAACCGTACCGCAGATCAAGGGCACCAGCTTCTATACCAGCCATGAGGCGCTATTGCTGCCCTATGAGCAAGCGATGACGCGGCAGGACAGTCTGACAGGGCGCTGGTATGATACATCGGCGCATTTCCTGTGGATCGGCGACCGCACGCGCTTTGAAGGTTCGGCGCATGTCGAATATTTGCCAGGTATCGGCAATCCGATCGGAATGAAATGCGGTCCAAGCCTTGAACCCGATGCGATGTTGCGGATGCTCGACACGCTGAACCCTGGCCGTGAGCCCGGCCGCATAACGCTCATCTCGCGCTATGGCTATGACAAGGTAGAGAGCGGCCTGCCGAAGCTTGTCCGTGCCGTTCAGCGCGAAGGCCATCCGGTTATCTGGTCGTGCGATCCCATGCACGGTAATGTGATAAAGTCTGACAGCGGTTACAAAACGCGCCCGTTCGAGCGGATACTTGCCGAAGTTCGGGGCTTCTTCGCTGTCCACCGCGCCGAGGGAAGCTTTGGCGGGGGAATCCATATCGAGATGACCGGGCAGAACGTGACCGAATGCACCGGCGGGGCAGTGGCGGTCACCGACGAGGCACTAGCCGACCGCTATCACACCCACTGCGATCCCAGGCTGAACGCGGCGCAATCGCTTGAGCTTGCATTCCTGCTGGCCGAAATGCTCAACCAGGAATTGAATGAACGGGCGCGAAAGGCGGCGTGAACCGGAGTTTTGCCATGCAGGGAACTGTCGTAAAATCGGGAATTGGATTCGGTAGCGCGCTGGCGATGGTGATCAGTTATACCGCGCATAAATCGGTGTTATGGGCCATTATCCACGGCATCTTCAGCTGGTTCTACGTCATTTACTTCCTTCTGACGCGGTAACGTCACGTAACCGCATGTAGTTGTTGCAGCAGGCCGACAGACGTTGATAATGGTCGATATGCGACAAATATTGCTTTCTATCTGCGCTGTAGCATTCGCAAGCGGTTGCTCCTCCGGAGTTGAGACCAGAGTTGCGAGCAGCGGCGTCTCTCCGTTTCCTGTCGGGTCCGCCTACATGGCCGCCGAAGCGCTTGCACCGTCTCCCGATTTGGTTTCCGCCCGTTCGCTTGTCGCCCAAAAATTGTCGCAAATGGGCTTCGTACAGGCCAACAATGCGTCGATATATCTGGAAGTTACGTTCGACGTGCGCGATGCTTCACTCTCGCTTGGCAGTGAATTGGGATCAGGTTCATTGTCACCCGCTAAAAAGCGAAAGCCGTTGCAAAGCTGCGCCGACCGCGAGTTCCGCCTTGGTATAACCATGACCCGCATCGTCGATGGCGCTGAATTATTCAAGGGCAGGGCTGCCGAATATCACTGCAAGATGACCGCCGAAGAGGCGATGCCTGTGCTGGTTAATGCGGCACTCAGCGATTTGGGAAATCCGCGCGGCGGCCATGTCGTCAAGCGCGCTGCGCGGGACTAGCCATCGGGCGCCACGGGCAGGGTTATCACAAAAGACGCGCCGCCTCGCTCATCATTGTGAGCGACAATTGAACCGCCATGTCGTTCAATAACGGCTCGAACAAAAGTGAGGCCAAGTCCGGTCCCCTTTATCCGGCCCTTTTTCTCGCCTGTCGTCGCAAAGCGGGTGAACAGATAGGCGAGGATATCAGGGGCAATCCCCTCGCCCTGGTCGGTGATAGTGACGACGATATTTTGTCCCGCATCGCGCGATAGGGCTATCGCGATTGACGCATTGTCGGGGCTGAACTTTATGGCGTTGTCAATCAGGTTACAGATTGCACGTTGCAGGCTGTCCGGTTCGGCCAGAACAAAAGCTGCGTTGCTGCTGTCCCAGAATGCAAATTTGATGCTGCGTTCCCGCGCCAACGGCCAAAGACTGTCTGCGGCTTCCCGGACCAAATCAGCCAGCAGTACATCCTCCCCAACAAATTCTGTTTCACCCATCCGTGCGATATCGACGAAATCCTGCGCGAGCTGCATCGTGCGTCGTGCGTTTTGTTCGATCCGCTTTTTGGCGTTGTCATCGATGTCGCGGTCCAGAAGCGCGATGATTGTCGATTGTGGGGCGCGCATATCGTGGGAGAGCAGTTGCAGAACCTCCTCCCGCTCGGCTTCCGCCCGCGCAAGATCTGTAATGTCGGTCAGATAGTGGATATGGCCGTGCAACAGGCCGGATTGGCTCCGGACTTCCGACCTTCGCATGACAAAGGTCAGCCCCTGCTTCGACATGAAGCGAACGAATTCGGGCGATGCGGTCGAGTCGTCCGATTTGGCCAGATAGCTGTCGACAGCGGGGCGATGTTCATCCGACACCATCAAGTCAAGAGCTTCGGGAAGCGGGCCGCCC
Organism: Sphingomonadaceae bacterium; assembly: GCA_016742125.1. Lineage (GTDB taxonomy): Bacteria > Pseudomonadota > Alphaproteobacteria > Sphingomonadales > Sphingomonadaceae > Sphingorhabdus_B. The sequence goes on from JACVCM010000040.1 coordinate 4,402, forward strand.
GAGATATCTCTGGCCAGCCTCTCAGCCAGCAAATCGTTGGTCAGGGTAATTTTGCCATCCGGGTCGGTCACGAACATTGGGTCCGGCAGGTCGGCCAGCGTGTCGGTAACGAAACGCCGCAAATCGCGCATATGGTCGATCGCTCCGGCGAGTGCTTCGCTTTGCCGTCCGACCATGTCGGTTGTGCGGTTTTGCGGAATGGGAAGCGGATTGGCATCACCTTCCTGTTCCAAGGCCGTCAGCTCCGACTCCATAAAATCGCTCATCGCCTGCAATCGCCTCCATCCCCACAGGGGATAGACCAGCAATACGCCGAGCAACGCTGCACTTGGCGGAAACCAGACATGTTTCGCCAGCAATACCGCGCTCACCGTCAACACTGCGGCGAGCGACGCAAGGGACATGAGCAGAATTGTCCTCGGCCTCCATCGCAGAAAACCAACTAGTAACAGCCATAATGGCAGCAGGGACAGCCCAACCAACCAAGGCATTTCCAGCGGTTGTATGAAGTCGTCCCGCCGCAAGGCGCCCAACATGTTTGCCATAATCTCGATGCCGGACAAAAGGCCGCCTTCGCCATTCGGGGTCGGGAAGTTATCCCCCAGTCCGGCGGCGGTTGCACCTATGATGACATCCTTGTCGCGCAGCATGTCGTCGGGCAGTTTTCCGCTGAGCAGGTCGGCGTAGGAAATCTCGGGGAAAGCACCCCGTCGGGAATAGGGAATCATCAATTCCGTTCGGCAGTTTCCGTCGGCCTGTGCGACGGGCGATGGGCTACCTTTCTCCCCGCGATAGACCAGTTCCACCAGATGCGGCCATGCGGGTCCGTCTTCGTCTGCTCGGAAGCATAATGCCGTCCTTCGCACGATGCCGTCATCGTCCAAAAGAATGTTCACATGCCCGACGGCAGTTGCGGCCTGCATGAAGGTGGGCGTGGGCAGAACAGTATCATATGCCCGACCCTCGCTGCCGGGGCTGCTGAAATGCAAAGGCTGGAATAACGGAGCTGGACCTGATCCCATCGCGCGAGCCAGTTGCTGGTCCGGTATTGTCGGCCCGCTTTCACTCAGCAATATGTCGAATGCGATCGATCGCGGCTCTTGGGACTGGAGCTTTTCAATAAGTCGCGCATGCACGCTGCGATCCCACGGCCATTTGCCCAGGGCCGAAAGGCTTTGATCGTCGATAGCGACGAGCAGAACTTGCGTGTCAGCCGGAGGTCGGCTGGCCGCGCTCAATTTATCGTAAAGAAGGTTGTCGAAATCGGCTGCCCCGCGCCATGACAACGCAGTCACGACGATCACCGTCGCGAACAGGCCAATGGCGAGCCATTCTATCGCAAGGCGTATCCGCAAACTCATGGCGCTTAGTCCGTGCAAGCCGCGCAAATAGCAAGCGGCAAGCGTCAGTTACCCGACACTGAGAGCTTCTCGAGCGGCGTCCAGTTGGTCGCGACCTCGCCATCGAGATATTGCACTGCTCCAACCCGCCAGAAAAAGTCGCCTTGCGGCAGGTCGGAAATGGTCAGCCTGTCGCCAGATAGGCCGGCCTCATCGACGATCGCAACATCAGCCGCACTGTTGCGGAACAGCTGGAAATGGAACCGTCGAGTGCCGCCTCCTTCGCCAGCCCAGCGGAAAACATAGCCCCCATCACTCTCGCCAGCATTGGCGGTAATGCCGTTCATCCGCCGTTTGAAAGCGTAGGTGGCCGGTATTCCCTCGATCCCATTGGCAGAAATAGCGCGCGCGCGGATGAAGTAATTGCCATTCGGGATATCAGTGAAGACTGCGTTCCCGTCCTGCGTAACGCTATCCGCAATTTGCTCGATGAAGCCGGCATCCACCGCAATGGTAAAGCGGGCCGGGGCCGATATTTCGGTCGCGAAGCGGATCAGCTTGTCAGCCTGCAGCCGACCTGGCTCGCGCAGCGGAGGCGGTGGCAACAATGCTTCGGCAACTACGCCGCCATCGGCTTTTACCGTCAACCCATTCCCCGCGTTGAGGGGCAGGCTATTTCCGCTGCCCGCAGCCACCGCGAGCGCACCTTCCACCACTTCGGCGAAGTCGCTGCCGCCGACGGGATCGAAGCGCGACTGAAAATCGGTTCCACGCACCGCAGATACGGCCTTTGGCGTCCGCACGCGATAACGGTCGTCTGCGGATTCATGTTTGATGACGGTGGATCGCGCACCGCCTTTTGCAATGTCGAAGTCATAGTCGAGACTGTTGCCCAAGACATAATGGCGCAGTCTGCGGATTCGCACATCGCTGTTCGAAGGCAGCGAAACGCGGGACCCATCGTCCAGCTGCATGGTGACAAAGGATGAAGGACCGGTGGTTATCGCCGAACCTTCACCGATTGTCTGCCCGACCGAAGCGGCGGTCGACGCAGCGATTACCTGCCCGCGCACCGACACCAGACGCGCGCTAGCTGGCCGATATTTCAGCAGACTTCTGGGGATGATCAAGACCGTGCCCACCGGAATGGAATGGGGGTTTGAAATGCGGTTCTGCCGCTGCACGGTCTGGTAGGATGTCGGAAAGGCCAGATAGCGATTGCCCAAACTGATGAGAGTGTCCCCCTTGCGGACCACATATTTGACAGGGGCGCCGTCATCTGGTCCAGAAGCAAGTGAAGCAACCGGGAAACTGGCCAGAAACGCTGACGACATAATCGCGAACGTTTTGATAAACATCGGCATGATCGGTCCCGTCAAACGGCTTTAGCTATAGTCTCCAGACGGTAGCCATAACCGAAAACCGTGAAAATCCGAAACCCGTTTTCCGGTTGCAGGTCGAGCTTCGACCGCACACGCGAAATATGCATGTCGAGCGTCCGCGTCGCGAGCGCCGCAGTAGTCCGCCATATCGTTTCCATGATGTAATTTCGCGACAATGTCCGGTCTGCATTGCGGAAAAACAGATCGGCCAGCTCGAATTCCTTGGCGGTCAGTGCAATTGTTTTGCCATCGACGGTTACTGTCTGCTCGATACGGTCCAGACTGTATTTTCCATAAACTGCCTTGGAATCGAACGCACCGGCACCCGCGTTCCGGCGCAGCATGGCGTTGATACGCGCTGCGACGACCGAACGGTCTTCAGGCTTGGTGATATAGTCGTCGGCTCCTGCGTTGAGCGCGTCGCTAATGTCCTTTTTTGCAGAACGATTGGTCATCATGATGACGGGCGGACGTTCGGTCAGCGACTGCTTCATCCATTCAAGTGTTGCGAGGCCGTCTTTGCCGGGAATGTTCCAGTCGAGAATGAGCAGGTCGAACGTCTCTCGAACAAGCGCTTGCGACAGCAGATTTCCATCAGAGAAGCTGACCGCAACGTGGCCTTGTTCCTCTACAACAGATTTCAGGAAGCTGACAACATCGGGTTCGTCGTCGGCGATTACTACGCGCATATTCCGTTCCACCTCTCGATCGCCAAGTGTAAACTGGCGTTATATTTGCGGCGGATAGGCGCAAACCTGCACCCGCGCTAGCCAAGCCAGCGATTAGTTACAACCATTTACAAGACTGAACGTTTCGAAAGTCGGATAACATGGCTGGGGCGGCAGGGATCGAACCTGCGAATGGCGGCATCAAAAGCCGCTGCCTTACCGCTTGGCGACGCCCCAGCATGCGAGCGGACCAGCCGCTGCGGCGCGCCTTATATCGCCACCGATTGCAATCGCAACCCGTTAATCGATAGGTTGCACCCAGCCATGAGGGTCAGGTGCGACACCGCGCTGGATGTCGACCAGTTTGGAGCGCAATTGCTGGGTGATCTGGCCGGGGCCCCCTGCGCCAATCGTAAAGCTGCCCTCGCTTGAGTGCACGCTGCCCACCGGAGTGACGACCGCGGCCGTTCCGCAGGCAAAAGCTTCCACGAGTTTTCCGGAGTTTGCATCCATGCGCCATTGGTCGATGGCATAACGTTCCTCGCGTACCTCCAATCCCTGTTCGCGCGCCAGTACCAAGATCGATTCGCGGGTAACGCCCTCCAATATCGTACCATCGGTCGGCGGAGTAATGAGCGTCCCGTCGTCGAACAGGAAGAACAGGTTCATGCCGCCCAATTCCTCGATCCAGCGATGCTCTGCGGCGTCGAGAAACACAACCTGATCGCATCCGCGTGAGATTGCTTCGGATTGCGCGACGAGGCTGGATGCATAATTGCCGCCGCACTTTGCGGCACCGGTCCCACCAGGCGCCGCGCGGGTGTAATGTTCCGATACCCAGATCGAGATCGCCGGGGCACCGCTTTTGAAATAGTTTCCAGCAGCGGAGGCGATGACCATATACAGATATTCGGCAGATGGTTTGACGCCCAGGAAGACCTCGCTAGCGATCATAAAGGGGCGCAGGTAGATCGAGCCACCCTCGACGGGCGGAAACCAGGCTTGATCGACTTCGACCAGTTGCTTGCACGATTGCAGGAAAAGCTCTTCGGGCAGTTCGGGCATGGCTAGCCGCTTCGCCGACCTCTGGAAACGTCGAGCATTCTGTTCTGGCCGGAATAACGCCATCGTGCCATCGGCAAGTCGATAAGCCTTCAACCCTTCGAAAATCTCTTGTGCATAATGCAAAACCGCAGTCGCGGGATCGAGCGTTAGCGGACCGCGCGGTCCGACTTTCGCGTCATGCCAACCTTTGCCTTCGGTATAACGGATCGTCACCATATGATCGGTGAAAACGCGGCCGAAGCCTGGATCGGTGAGCAATTCGGCCCGGCGCGCAGGGTCTACCGGCTTTGGATTCGCCTCAAATGGAAATGCGCCAACGGTCATATGCGTTCTCGTCAATAGGGTCTTGCGCTGTCCTATGGGCTGCGCCAAGATACGTCAATATGGCTGTCCCATCTTCTCCCCCCGCATCGCCGCTTTTCCTGCGCGAACATGAAGTCCGGCGTGGCGTCGAATTGCTCTTCTTCGGTTACACAAGGCTGACCCGCTCCATCGATGAGGGGTTGAACGAACACGGATTGGGAAGGGCGCACCACCGTGCGCTTTATTTCATCGCACGGCAGCCCGATCTTACGATCAGCGAGCTCCTAAGAATATTGGCGATTACCAAACAGTCACTGGGGCGGGTATTGACTGAATTGGGCGAGCGTGGACTGGTAGAAACCCGTCCGGGCGTGATCGATCGGCGTCAGAAGCTGTTGCGCCTGACCGAGCAGGGCAAGGCATTTGAAGCGCAGCTGTTCGTTGCCCTGCGCACCAGTCTGGCAGCGGCCTATGCAGCTGCGGGTCAGGAATCGGTAACCGGCTTCTGGCGGGTGCTGGAAGGCCTGATACCCGATGAAGATCGCGCGATGGTGGCCGCGCTGCAAAAGGATATGCGATGAGTGATGTTTTGACGCGCCTGGAAAATACGATCGGCGAACGCCGTGGTGCCTCGCCCGACAGCAGCTATGTCGCGGCCCTTTTTGTGAAGGGTCGTGAGAAGATCGCCCAAAAGGTTGGGGAAGAGGCAGTCGAGACCGTGATTGCTGCTCTGTCCGGCGATCCGGCAAAGCTGACGAGCGAAGCCGCCGACCTGATTTTCCACCTTCTGGTTCTGCTGGCAGACGCAGGATTGAATCTGGACGAGGTTTTGGCTGAGCTCGATCGGCGCGAAGGCCTGTCCGGTTTGGATGAAAAAGCGGCACGCCAGGAATGAGCCTCCGAATTGGCATTTTAGGCGCGGCCAGGGTCGCTGTTTATGCGATGATTGCGGCCGCGAAGGATGTCGAGAATGTTGAGGTATCCGCCGTTGCGTCGCGTGATCCGGAGCGCGCGAAAGCCTATGCCGAAACACATGGCATTCCGCTGACTTTCGACAGCTATGAGGCGATGATCGCTTCGGATGATGTCGACGCAATCTACAACGCGTTGCCACCGAATCTTCATGCGAGATGGTCGATTGCTGCGCTTGAGGCAGGCAAGCCAGTGCTGTGCGAAAAGCCGTTCGCGCTGAATGTTGCCGACGTGGAGGCAATGCTCGCTGCAGAAGCCCGGACGGGTCTGTTTCTGATGGAGGCGCAGCACACATATTACCATCCCCGCCATGCCCGTATTCGCGAAATAGTTCAGGGCAGAGAGATCGGAAACATCCGGCATATTTCGGCGCGATTTGACGTGCCCATCCCCGAAACAGCCGATGAATTGCGCTGGGACGGTGCGGTCGGCGGCGGCGCGCTGTGGGACTTGGGCGTGTATCCGCTTTTTTGGCTGCGTGCGGCGATGGGAGAGGAACCCTGCCTCATATCGGCTTCGCACCGATTGAACGACCGTGGCGCAGATATCGAAACAGAGGCCGTCTTTGACTTTGCGTCGGGCGCGACTGGATCGATCACTTGCTCGATGGAGCGCAAATTTGCCGCTTGGCTCAACGTCGAGGGCGAGGCGGGGTCGCTATTTGTCGATAATCCGCTTTCTCCAGCGGAGCAGAAGATTACATTGGAAAAAAGTGGCGCGGCTACAGAAGAATTGTTCACCGGTCGACCGAGTTATTCTTTCCAGCTAGAGGCGTTTCGCGATGCTGTAACTGGCGGCAGATCGGTTTACACGCGGGGTGCCGATAGCCTGAAAACAATCCAGATATTGAGCGATATCCGCGCCCTTGCAATGGAGAGATAACCATGCCCATCGACGCAACATTGCCCTATGACGATCAGAATATCTTCGCGAAAATACTGCGCGGGGAAATTCCCAACCGCACGGTATATGAAGACGAATGGTCGCTCGCATTCCACGATATCAACCCGCAGGCCCCGACACATATACTGATCATTCCAAAGGGCGCATATGTCAGCTGGGACGATTTTAGTGCGAACGCAAGCGATGCCGAAATTGCCGGGTTCACACGCGCGGTAGGCCATGTTGCGCGCGAAATGGGGTTGGTTGAGCCAGGATATCGTTTGCTGGCGAATGTCGGTATCGACGCACATCAGGAGGTTCCGCACCTTCATGTCCATCTTTTCGGTGGAAAAGCGCTGGGGCCGATGCTGGCGCGGTGAAATTAAGTTGCGCGCTTCGCATTAGCGGTTAGTTTCCCGGCCATTAGAATCCGTCGGGGAGATTAAGATGGCGAGTAGTGAGCAATCCGTGATGCAGCGCATGTTCGCGCGCAAAACGATCGCGCAAGTGCAACGAGAAACCGAGGCCAGCGAGTTGAAACGGTCGCTTGGCAAGTGGAATCTGCTGCTGCTGGGCGTTGGCTGCATCATCGGTGCGGGTATTTTCGTCCGGACCGGAAGCGCGGCAGCGCTCCATGCAGGGCCGGCGGTTATGCTGTCCTTTGTGGTTGCCGGCCTGGTCTGCGCCTTTGCAGGGCTTTGCTATGCCGAACTTTCCTCAACATTACCTGTCTCCGGTTCGGCTTACACCTATAGCTATACTACGCTGGGCGAATTTATCGCTTGGATCATGGGCGCCTTACTCCTCCTCGAATACGGCCTCGCTGCGTCGGTGGTCGCCGTCGGATGGGGCGGTTATGTGGTCAGTTTACTCGGTGACTTCGGATTAGTGATACCTCCACAGTTTACAGGTCCGACAGGGCATGTGGTGATGAGCGACGGAGCGCCATTGCTGGTCAATGGCGCGACAGTAACGGCGGTCTTCAACCTCCCGGCCTTTCTGATCTGCATGGCGCTGGCTTTGCTGTTGATGATCGGGGTGTCGGAGTCGGCCAAGGTCAACAATATCATTGTTGCGATCAAGGTCAGCGTGCTGGCCGCATTCATCGTCGTTGGCGGGTTCATCGTTCTGTCAAATCTCGGCGAGTATATGGCGACTAACTGGACGCCTTTCATTCCGGAAAACACCGGCGACGGCGAGTTCGGCGTCGACGGGATCATGCGCGCCGCTTCCATCGTATTTTTTGCCTATATCGGCTTCGAGGCCGTTTCGACCGCAGGGCAGGAGGCAAAGGATCCGAAGCGTGACATGCCTTTCGGTATCATTGGCTCGCTCATTGTCTGCACGGTCATCTACATGCTGGTCGCGGCGATCATGACGCTGCTGGTCCCCTACGCATCGCTTAATGTTCCCGATCCCGTCGCAGTGGTCGTCGACAGCTTTGGTGCGCAATGGGCGTGGCTGGCAAAAACCATCAAAGTGGGTGCGATCATCGGCCTGACATCGGTGGTGCTCGTGCTCATGTATGCTCAGACGCGGATATTCTACACGATGGCACGCGACGGATTGCTGCCCAAAGTATTTTCGAAGGTGCATCCCAAATTTCAGACGCCCTATGTCAATACGCTGCTGGTCGGCACGATCACTGCTATTGCCGCAGGCTTCTTCGACATCAACGTACTTGGAGACATGACATCAGTCGGCACACTGGCCGCGTTTGCCATCGTTTGCCTTTCGGTCATCTACCTGCGCCGGACAGCACCCGACTTGCCGCGTGGCTTCAATGTACCGCTTTATCCGGCGGTACCGATCCTTGGCATCCTGTCTTGTGTCTACCTGATCACGACGGTGCCGATGAATGTGCTGATCTTTTTCATCTATTTCCTGATCGGTGCAGTAGTTTTGTATTTCGTATACGGCATGCGCAATTCGAACCTGCAGCATGGCGAAGCACAGGACAACGCGCCCGACATGGGCGAGTTTCCGGGACCGGTTGTCGACTGATATCTGGCAACATGCCAAGGTAAAGGGGCGCTTCGGCGTCCCTTTTCTTTAGCTGCGCGGGTCTGCGGGCAGGGCCTGCGTTGTACCGGGGCGCGTGAAAAGCCTTCCATTCTCGCACCACAAGACCAGTCCGAGTGCCAGAAGACCACAGACCAGAAAGCCCAGCGCCACGGGCACAACACTGTTGTCGAACTGCTGTCCGATGGCGGCACCTATGGATGCGGCCAGTACTGTGCGAACAAATGTCTGGAATGACGATGCTGCTCCGGCGACATCGCCAAAGGGGGTCATTGCTATCGACGAAAAATTTGCTCCGATAAATCCTACCATCGCCATATTACCGGTGAGCAATGCCAGGAAAATCGGCAGCGATGTGGGCGCCAGTTCCGCTGCAATCAACTGCAACGCACCCAATGCTATGAAGGTAAGGAGCGCGGTTTGCGACACGCGCCGCGCGCCGAAGCGCTCGACGACCTTGGAATTTGTGAAATTGGCAACGGCAATGCCGATGGCGATGATTGCGAACCCGATGGTGAAAAACTCCGCGGCGTTGAAAACCTTGTCGAACATCTGCTGCGAACTGTTGAGATAGCCGAACAATGCGCCCTGAACGATGCCGGCACCGAGCATATAGCCTGCGGCATTGCGATTGAGAACGACCTTACGCCATGCCCTGGCCAGCGCATGCGGCTCGATCGGGATGATATTGTCCGGATGCAACGTCTCGGGCAGGCGATAATAGACCCAGATCGCAGCGGCGACCGCCATGAAGGCCATAAGGTCGAAAATCGTCCGCCAGCCTGCGAATAGCAGCACCAACTGCCCGATCGTCGGGGCGATGATGGGGACGATCATGAAGATCAGAAATATCGTCGACATCCGCCGCGCCATTGCATCGCCTTCAAACTGGTCGCGAATAACCGAGACGACGAGTACGCCCATAGCGGCGGCCATCAAGCCATGGGCAAAGCGCATGACCAGCATCATCTCGAAACTTGGGACGATCGAGCAGGCCAGGGAAAATACTGCTGCTCCGACGGTGGCAATCATCAAGATCGGTTTGCGTCCGAAACGGTCTGACAACGGACCATAGATAAGCGCGCCGATGCCCGTACCGGCAAGAAAGACCGAAATCACATATTGAATATGATTGGCGTCGGCGATGCCCAAACCGCCAATCATCGCAGGGAAGGCGGGCAACATCGCGTCGATGGCCAACGCGTTGAGCGCCATCAGCGACGCCATCATCACAATGAGTTCACGGTCGCCGATCGACTTTTTGGAAGGGAGGGGGGAGTGCATTGCCCTATTATGTTGCACCCGCACAAATTAAGCCACCCGCTAAATCGCTTAAATTAGCCCCGCACTTCGCATGCTCGAAAAGCCGTCCTTGCCAATGATGACGTGGTCATGCACCACGATATTGAACGCCTTGGCCGCGTTGATGATATCCTTCGTCATTGCAATATCCTGGCGGCTGGGCGCGCTGTCGCCACTCGGATGATTGTGGACCAAAATAATCGCCGCAGCGCCAAGGTCCATTGCCCGGCGAACGAGTTCTCGGGTGTAGATCGCGGCCTGATCGACCGATCCTTCGCTGGCGACTTCGTCGCGGATCAGCATATTCTTGCTGTTGAGGTAAAGGGTGCGCACGCGTTCGATGGTCAGATGCGCCATGTCGGCGCGGAGATAGTCGAGCAACGACTGCCAGGATGCCAATATCGGCTGTTGGCGAACAGGCTCGCTGAGCAGGCGGAGAGCAGCAACCTGCACAATCTTCAGGACCGCAACGCTGGTTTCACCCATCCATTTTTCCCGGGCGATACTTTCCGGGTCGGCTGTGAGCAAAGCTGACAGGCCGCCATATTTGGCAAGCAGGTCTTTGGCGATGTTCTTGGTGTCCCGTCTGGGGATCGCCAGTGCTAGCAGATATTCGACAATCTCATGATCGTGCAGGCTTTCGCCTCTTTGTTCGAACAGTCTTTTTCGCAGTCGCGACCGGTGGCCCTGGCCATGATGCTCATCCTTCCTAGCGTCATCCACCATCAAAGCTATCCTTCTGCGATTGCTTGCCTTTTCATCAATTTTTGCGACGGGAGCAAGCCCATTGGTACGAATGGCGTTGCAACCTAATGACCTTTCCCGCATTTGATGCAGATGCAGAATGCTGCCGACGCAGAATTGACGGACGAGCAACACCCCGAGCCATTTCGCGGACATCGTTGGAAAAGGCGGATTTTTGCCGGCGTCGGGTTGCTGCTGGCAGGGCTGTTGCTGGTTGCATGGTGGCAGCGAAATACGATCGCCGACCGGTTCGTGCAGAACGAATTGGAGGCAAAAGACGTACGCGCAACCTACCGGATCGATCAGGTCGGTTTTCGCACGCAGCGTATCAGTGACCTTGTTATCGGCGACCCGGCGAACCCCGATCTTACCGCAAGACTTATCGAGGTTGACGTTGCGCTCAATTTTTCCGGCGCGAGTTTGCGCGATGTGCGCGCTTATGGCGTGAAAGTCCGAGGACGCTTTGCGGATGGCAAGTTGACTTTTGGCGAACTCGACAAGTTTGCCGATCCGGAATCCAGGGAACCATTCAAATGGCCGGACATAGGGTTGGTGGTTCGCGATGCGCAGGTGCGGGTTGAAACACCGTGGGGCGTCGTCGGCGCGGCGTTGAACGGACGGGGCCTGTTGCGCAATCGCTTTGCCGCCGACTTGTCACTGCGTTCGCCCGGGCTGGCAGGGGGCGGATGTTCGGCTCCGGCCGTAAAATTCGACGGGAAATTATTGCTGGAATGGCGGCAGCCGCGGTTGGTCGGGCCGCTGGGTGCGACACGGCTCGATTGCAAAGCGTTGGGGCTGGCAGTCGCCTCGCCGACTATCGATGCCGACCTAAAAATGTCCGAGCGACTGGACAAATGGGTTGGCGACGTCGGCTTTGCTGCGCGGTCTGCCGACTATCCCGGGTTGACGCTGGGCAACCCCGCAGGGAAACTGTCGGTAGATGGCGGCTTGAAGCGCACCAATTTCGCGCTTGCGCTGGAGAAGAGCAATCTGCGATCCGCGCCCTTGACAGTGCGCCAACTCGCACTCAACGCCAATGGCTATGCCGGGTTGGTGGACGGCAAGTTCGCGCTGTCGGCTCGCGGAAATGTAGATGTAACTGGTGGCGCGCTCGATCGAGGGATGACCGGCAATTGGCAAGGCATTGTCCAGCAAGGTCGCGATACGCCGGTTGGCCCGCTACTCGCGCGAATGGCGCCGGTTTTGGAACGTGCGGGCGACCGTTTCGGAGGCAGTCTCAATTTCGATGCCTTCCGCGATTTTCAGGGGCGCAGCGGCGCGACCATCGGCTCATTTGCGCTTGATACCGCATCGGGCGCGCGTATACGGCAAACGGGCGCGCTCACCGTGCAGAATGAACGTGACGGCTGGCGACTGGTTTCGGCCGCGCAGCTGGAATTGAGCGGACGTGATTTGCCCAATGCGACATTGTCACTGGCTCCATCGCAGGGCGACCAGTTGCGCGGGAATCTCCGTGTTGCATCCTATAGCGTTGGCGGCGCGAGTATCGTGATCCCCGGACTCGCCTTCGACGGTCGACCGGGCGGTGCCTGGAAACTTGATGGAAGGATGACCCTATCGGGGCCGGTCCCGGGCGGGCAAGTGGCGGGTCTCAGCTTGCCAGTCACGGGGCGCTATGATCGCGGCATTTTGGCGCTGTATGACCGTTGTCAGACCTTGGCATTCGACTCGCTGCGTCTATCGGGGTTGCGTTTGGCTGGACAATCTTTGAGGCTATGCCCCGATGCCGGACGCCCGATGCTTGTGGCGGGAAATGGTCCGACACGCTTTGCTGCCGCCGTCTCCAACTTTGCCGCAAAGGGCACGCTAGGCAGCTCCCCATTGGCGGCCAGGAGCGCCAATATCCGGTTCAGCCTGGACAGCGGTTTCGTGGCGCGGGATGTAACGGTGGAACTTGGCCAGCTTGACGCACGTACCGATTTGACCGTTGCAGTGCTGACCGGCCGCTTTGGGGAGGCGATAAGTGGAACATTGGAGGGCGGATCGGGTCAAATAGGGAACGTCCCGCTCCTGATCGACGAGGCAGCGGGCAACTGGCGCTATCTGGACGATGTGCTGACTTTTGACAGCAGCCTGACAGTGCTCGACGCCGCTCAGGTTGACCGTTTCCAGCCGATGAATGTGACCGACATGTTGTTGACACTGGACAACAATGTCATCACTGCCATCGGCCATCTGGTCGAACCCAAGACCGGAACCCGCGTCGCCGACGTCGATATCCGGCATGACCTGACCCGCACCGCCGGTCGGGCTTTGCTGGCGGTCGATGGCCTGCGCTTCAATGATAGCTTGCAACCTGACCTCCTGACGCCTCTGACGCTTGGTGTGGTTGCCATTGTCGATGGCGCCGTGTTTGGCGATGGGCGGATCGAGTGGGACGCGAATGGCGTGCGCAGCAGCGGGCGGTTTGCCACGCGGAACATGAACCTTGCTGCCGCTTTCGGACCAGTCGAGGGACTATCCACCGAGATCGTTTTCACCGACCTTCTGGGCCTCCAGACCGGGCCGGCCCAGATTGCCACAATAGCATCGGTCAATCCGGGTATCCCCGCGCTAAATGGCGAAATACGCTATCGGCTCCTCCCCGATCAACAGGTCGCAATCGAGGCGGGGCGCTGGCCTTTTGCGGGTGGGGAACTGGTGTTGGAACCAACGGTGCTCGACTTCGGGGTCGAGAAAGATCGCCGACTAACCTTCCGGGTCATCGGCGTCGATGCGGAGAAATTCCTCGCCGGTTACGATTTTCAGAACCTTCGTGTCTCGGGCATTTTCGACGGTACACTGCCGATGATTTTCAATCAGGACGGCGGACGTATCATTGGGGGCGCGCTGGTGTCGCGGCCAGGCGGGGGGGAGGTCAGTTATCTGGGCGAGCTCGCCTATGAAGATATGGGCGTGTTTGCCAACTTCGCCTTCGACGCGCTCCGTTCAATTCGCTACAATACGCTTACCATTGGCGTGAATGGCGACCTCGACGGAGAGATCATCACCGACGTAAGCTTTACCGGGCTGCAACAAGGCAGCCTTGCGAAGCGAAATTACATTACCAAGCAGCTGGCGCGGATCCCAATCCAGTTCAATGTCAAGATAACGGCGGAATTCCTTAAGCTGATCGGTTCGATTCGCGGACTTTATGATGCCGACTATGCGGCGCAGCGCGATCTTCCATTCCTTTTGGAAAGACAGCAGGGCGTCCTGCCCATCGATGAAGCGAAGCCCGAGAAAGACAAAACGAAAAATGAATGACCCATTCAGCAACAGGAAAGCGGCGATGATGCATAGCCAACGGCAATTGACGAACCGCATCGATAGTGCGATTCGCCGCACCATGGGGAAGACGATACTCGTTTTGACACCGGTCATGATTGCCGCTCTGTCTGGCTGTGTGCAGGTCACGGCGCCCGACAAGCCGATCGTGATCAACCTTAACATCGCGATCCGGCAGGAAATATTATACAAGCTGGATGCGGCGTCGAAGAAGGTGATCGAAGAGAATCCGGAGATATTCTGATGAAAGACAGTATTGAAATGTTGATTGCCGCGGTGCTGCTCGGTGCAACTGCATCGAGCGCGGTGGCGATGCAGGGGCGCGATCCCGCTTACCAGAGCGCGCGCGAAAGCGGTTTGGTGGGTGAAAAGGCCGACGGCTATCTGGGCTTCGTGACCGCACCGTCTCCTGCAATCAAGGCGCTGGTGGAAGACATCAATATCAAGCGTAAGGCCGCCTATTCGAAGGAGGCATTGGCCAATGGCGCGACGGTTGAGGAAATGGCGCTGCGCAACGGCTGCCGCCTGATTGCCGAGCGTACCGTTGTCGGCGAAAAATACCAGACGCCGAGCGGGCAGTGGAAAACACGCGATGCAAGCCCGCCTGAATTGGATTCGCGTTGCCCGTAAGTCCAGCGTGACGAGGGTTTCTTTAAAGCCGAGGCGGCAATGCTCCGGCTCTTTTCTTTTGCGGTGCAACATTATCGCGCTGCCGCTGTTGACTTGCGCCAAGCCGTCTCCTAAAGCGCCCGTGCCTAGGCGGGGTTGCCCCGATTTCGTGGCGGTTTCCCTTATCTCAAAGGAAGAATCGGCATGGTTTCGAACAGCCCCGGGCAGGATAATGGCAAAAGCGACGCTCGGCTCGATTCGTTAGACATGCAGCTGAAAGCGGCGCGGAAGGCAGAGGCAGAACGATCTGGCAGGGATCAGGCCCCCGCCAAGGGAATGCGGCAGGGGAACCGGGTCCTGACAGAGCTGATCGCCGGTCCTGCGGGTGGTGCACTTGTCGGCTGGTTATTCGACCGGCTGTTCGACACTTCCCCTGCGCTCCTGTTGGTCTGCATGTTTTTGGGCATCGCAGTCGCCTTCAGGAACATCATAAAGATTTCCAACGAGCGTCCGGAATAGCCCGGGCGCTTATCGTATATTATCGCCCGCGCTCTACAGCGCGGGTGGACGTGTATAAGACAGGGTAGCGAACGTGGCAGGCGAAAGCGGCAAAATCGATCCGATGCACCAGTTCCAGATTGAGCCGCTCGCGCCGCTCAATATCGGCGGTTACGACGTCTCTTTCACCAATTCGTCTTTGTTCATGCTGATCGTTCTCGCAGCGCTCTGGCTGTTCATGTGGGGCGGCATGAAGCGCGATCTGGTACCCGGCCGCTGGCAGATGGCCGTCGAAGGCGTCACCGGCTTCGTCAACAACATGCTGACCAGCAGTGTCGGACCCGAAGGCAAGAAATATGTGCCTTTGGTTTTCTCACTCTTCATGTTCATCCTGATGGCGAACTTCATGGGCATGATGCCCTTCGGTATCGTCCCCGGCGTCCATCCTTTCACCGTTACCAGCCATCTGACCGTTACCGCTGTTCTTGCGGTGTTGAGCTTCGGCACCGTGCTGGTCGTCGGCTTCTGGCGGCACGGGCTGCACTTTTTCAGCCTGTTCGTGCCGCACGGCACGCCCTGGTGGCTGCTTTGGCTTATCCCGCTGATCGAGCTGTTCTCTTTCCTCATTCGCCCGTTCAGCCTCGCGCTGCGACTGTTCGTTGCGATGACCGCAGGCCATGTGCTGATGAAGGTGCTCGCGGGCTTCGTCATCAACGGACTTAACGCGCAGGCCGCGTGGGTGCCCTTCGTTGTCAGCATCCCCAGCTTCATCCTGATGATCGGTATCACGCTGCTTGAACTGCTGGTGTGCGCCATTCAGGCCTATGTTTTTGCCCTTTTGACTTCGCTTTACATCAACGACGCAGTCAATTTGCATTAATTTTCAACCACCTAATTTTAGTTTTTAACAGGAGTTATTATCATGGACGCAGAAGCAGCAAAATTGATCGGTGCCGGTCTTGCAGCAATTGGTGCCGGTATCGCCGCTGGCGGTGTGGGTAACGTATTCGGTTCGTTTCTTCAGGGCGCTCTGCGCAATCCTGCGGCAGCCGACGGCCAGCAGGGTCGCCTGTTCATCGGCTTCGCGGCTGCCGAACTTCTCGGCCTGCTCGCGTTCGTTGTGGCGATGATCCTTATCTTCGTTGCCTAATTGAGCGTTTCGCCCCGGCTTCTACCGGGGCATTTCCTCAAGCAGACGAGCGAGTAACATGCCTCAAATTGCCCAGATTCTCGAAACCTACGCATCGCAGTTCTTCTGGCTGCTGATTGTCTTCGGCCTGATCTACTTCACGATCGGCAAAGGGATGCTGCCGAAGATCGAGGCGAATATGGACGCGCGCGATCGCAAGATCGCCGACGACCTCGCCGCCGCCGAAGCCGCGCGGCACGAGGCGGACAATCTGGGCGACAGCGGTGAGGCCGAACTGGCCAAGGCGCGCGCCGAGCATCAGGCGAAGGCCAATGAAGCCAAGGCAAAGGCGGCCAAGGACGCCGAAGCACGTCTGGCCAAGGCCGATGCCGAAGTAAGTGCTAAGCTTGCCGCTGCCGAATCCGAACTGGCCAAGGCCCGTGCGGCGGCGATGGCCAGCATCGAAAGCGTTGCAGCGGAAGCTGCCGCAGACATCGTCGCCAAAGTTTCGGGCGCGAAGGTCAGTACGGCGCAGGCCGCAAGTGCAGTGAAGGCAGTAATGGCAAATGGCTAAGGCAGAAGCGACGACCCAACTCACCGCCGAAGATCATGCAGCGATGGGGCATGGTCCGGTGACCGCTACCGCCGCGACGACCGCCGCTGACGCACATAGCGGCGAAGCCTATGCGAAGCCCAAGGCGCTCGGCATGGACGCAACGATGTGGGTCGCACTAGCGATGATCGTGGTCATTCTTCTCGCGCTGTGGAAGAAGGTACCTGCCATGATTGGCGGCGCTCTCGACAAGCAGATTTCGGGCATCAAGGCCCAACTCGATCAGGCAACCGCGCTCCGCGCCGAGGCCGAAGCCATCAAGGCCGAATATGAAGCCAAGGCGAAGCAAGCTGCGCTCGACGCCGAAGCCATCAAGGCATCTGCGGAAGAAGAAGCAAAGCTGATTATATCGCAGGCGAAGGCTGACGCCACCGCACTCATCGGTCGCCGCGCGAAGGCCGCCGAAGAGAAAATCGCGGCCGCCGAACGTGCCGCAGTAGCGGATGTCCGCGCCAAGGCCGCTAGCGCTGCTGCTGCGGCCGCGGCGCAACTGATCGCTACGCACCATGATGCGAAGGCCGACGCCGGACTGGTCGACCAGTCGATTGCTTCGTTGAACTAAAGACCTCCCTCTCCCCTTGCGGGAGAGGACAGACTTGGCTTGGCAGCTTGCTGCCTAGCAAGTCTTGGTGAGGGGGCTGCGAGCCATCGGCTCACGCGAAGCTTCGCTTCGCTCACCCTCATCCAACTCCGCCTAGCCGCTGAAGCGGCAAGGCTTCGTATCCTTCTCCTGTCAAAGGAGAAGGGTTATGGCGTTTCAGCCAACACACCCCTACATCACCCAAAATGCCCAAAGCCGACCGCCCCGATCAACCCAACGCCGCCTCGCGCTTTAGCGAGGAAGCGCAGACCTACGCCGTTCGTGGGGCGGACGCGCCGGATTTTGAGACCGGTGTCGCGGCAATCCGCAATGTGCTGAAGACTTTGCCACACAAGCCTGGCGTATATCGCATGCACGATGCGCGCGGCGATGTACTTTATGTCGGCAAGGCGCGCGCGCTTAAGAATCGCGTGAACAATTATGTGCAGATCGATCGGTTACCCAACAGGTTGCGCCGTATGGTCGCGCTCACGCGCTCGATGACGATCGTGACGACCAACAGCGAGGCTGAAGCGCTATTGCTTGAGGCCCAGCTGATCAAGCGCTACCGCCCCGCCTATAATGTGCTGCTGCGCGACGACAAAAGCTTCCCCTTCATCCTGCTCCGCGCCGATCATACCTTCCCGCGCATCCAGAAACATCGCGGCGCGCGGCGGCATAAGGGGCAATATTATGGGCCTTTTGCCAGCGCGGGTTCGGTAAACCAGACGCTCAATGCGCTCGAAAAGCTGTTCCTGCTGAGAAGTTGTTCGGACAGCTTCTTCAACAACCGCGATCGGCCCTGTCTGCTCTATCAGATCAAACGTTGCTCCGCGCCCTGCGTCGGGCGGATCAGCGCGGAAGATTATGGCGAACTGGTTCGCGATGCCAAATCCTTCCTCGACGGCAAATCGTCGGGCGTGCAGGCGCGGCTGGCGAATGATATGGAGGCGGCGTCAGCCGATCTGGATTTCGAGCGCGCGGCGATGTTGCGCGACCGGCTGAAGGCGCTGACATTCATCCAGGGATCGCAGGCCATCAATGCGCAAGGCGTCGGGGACGCGGACATCTTCGCGCTCGCGCATCGCAATGGCGTAATGGGCATTCAGGCCTTTTTCATCCGCGGTGGGCAGAATTGGGGGCATCGATCCTTCTTTCCCGCGCATGTCGCCGAATTGAGCGAGGAGGAAGTATTCACCAGCTTTCTTGCGCAATTTTACGAGGATGTTCCTCCGGCCAAGTGCATTTTGCTGGACCGGTCATTGGGGGAGGCTGAACTGCTCGCCCAGGCGCTGTCGGAACGTGCCGAACGCAAGATCGAGATTTCTGCCCCCCAGCGCGGCGACCGCGTGCGGCTCGTCAAGCAGGCCAAGCGCAATGCCGAGGAGGCGCTTGACCGGCGGCTGGCGGAGAGCACAACGCAGGGCAGGCTGTTGCAGGAGGTTGCCGACCTTTTCGATCTTCCCGAACCGCCAAAGCGGATCGAAATTTACGACAACAGCCATATTCAGGGAACCAATGCTCTGGGCGCAATGGTGGTCGCGGGACCCGAAGGGTTCATCAAGGGCCAATATCGCAAGTTCAATATCAAGCAGGCCGCAACAGATGATGATTTTGCGATGATGCGCGAAGTGATGGCACGCCGCTTCGGTCGGCTTATGGCCGAAGATGCCAATACCGAACGCGACGAAAACTGGCCCGACCTCGTTCTCATCGACGGCGGCAAGGGGCAACTGAGTTCGGTCATGGAGGTCGTGCGCGAACTCGGCGTTGAGGACGTTGCTTTCATCGGCGTCGCCAAAGGGCCGCATCATGGCCGCGAAGGGCGGGAGGTGTTTCACTTCCCCGACGGTCGCGAAATTACCTTGCCGGTGAATGCGCCGGTGCTGTTCTATCTGCAACGCCTGCGCGACGAAGCCCATCGCTTTGCCATTGGCGCGCACAGGGCAAAGCGCGCGAAGGGGATAACCGCCAGTCCGTTGGACGAAGTTCCCGGCATCGGCCCCGCGCGCAAGAAAGCGCTGCTGATGCATTTCGGGACTGCCCGCGCGGTGCGCAGCGCGAGCCTTGAGGACTTGCAGAAAGCACCGGGCGTTTCGGCGGCGGTCGCACAGACGGTGCATGATTTCTATCACGGCAGCCGGTGACTTCTGCTTGCGCACCTTAATCGCGCGGTTAAAGTGAGGCGAGCAGGGGAAAAGAGACATGCCAAAAATTCGCGCCAACAGTATCGAACTCTATTATGAGGACAATGGCCCCGCTGACGCGCCGGTGATCCTGCTTGTCATGGGGCTTGGCGCGCAGATGATTGCCTGGCCCGATGAATTCATTCAGGGCCTCGTCGGTGAAGGCTTCCGTGTCATCCATTATGACAATCGCGATGTCGGCCTGTCGCAACGCATGGAAGGTGCCCCCGCTCCTCACCTGATCTGGACGATGGTGAAGGCACGATTGGGGTTGCCCTTGAGTGTAGCCTATACGTTGGACGACATGGCGGCGGACGGGATCGGGCTGCTCGACGCGCTGGGCATCGAAAAGGCGCATGTCGTCGGTGCGTCGATGGGTGGAATGATCGCCCAGCTGATGGCCGCAAACCATGCGGATCGGCTGCTGAGCATGACGTCGATCATGTCGTCGAGCGGCGCGCGGGGCCTGCCGGGCGCGCGCCCCGACATTCAGCGGCGTTTCATGGTCAAGCGCCCGCCCGACGCCAGCCGGGAGGAAGCGGTGGCATTCGGTGCCGAACTCGTCCGGGCCTTTTCCTTTCCGGATCCGGCCCGGGCCGATGATGCCCATGCGGAGCTGGTTGGCAAGGCATTCGACCGTGGCTATTATCCGGTAGGAACGAGGCGGCAATTGCTGGCGATTATCGCGGATGGCAGCCGTGTGGAGCGGCTGAAGACAATCAAGGTGCCGACGCTGGTGGTGCATGGTGGTGCCGACCCGCTGGTGCCGAAAGAAGGCAGCAAGGACATCGCCCGTCATATCCCCGGTGCGCGGCTGGAGATTATCGACGAAATGGCCCACGACCTGCCACCATCGCAGGTCGGCCGCATGGTGGAGTTGATCGCGGGGCATGCCGCCTCTGTCTAATCCTCGCCATCGACTGGCGATGGAGAGGATTCATGCCTATCTATTGTCCAGTTGTGATCGTACCGCTTGCAAACCTTCTCGCGTAATGCGGTAGGGCGCGCCGCCATGACTGCAAATCAGCCGCCGACGCCGTAACTTCTGGAAAACAGACAATGTGCAATCGTCGAGCCGCCATCCGTCGCGGTTCATGCAGTCGACCTCGACGATCCGCCCACGTTCGTCGAAGCGGTGAACGATAGACCCGCCCTGTGCCAGCGCATGCAGAACGCGCTGTTCATGTTTAGAAATGTTCATTGAAACTTACCCGTGGAAATGGATCAAGGGCCAGCAGGCGCATGTTCGCGCCTCTGGAGCCAAATCAGCAGGTCCGCGAATGTGTCGCGGCGTGCTGGATCAACGGGTGGCAATCTCTAGCATGAATTCCTCGAATGGAACGGCCAGGATAGCGCCGCTGGTGAATTTTGCAACTTTGGCGTGATTGTGCTGCACCGCACCATTTTGGGGTTGCGCGCCATGAGTGCTAGGATAACCTGATTGCATGTCCACGAATCCGCTCCTCCTCGAAGCCATAGCACTGAAAAAATGCGTCACTGCGGTTTACAACGGCGTGGCGATGAAGCTCGCCCCGCATATTTTATATTCCAAGAATAATGCACTGTTCATCGATGCCATCACGCTGGAAAAGCACGGCCAGCCGCCGCGAGAGAAGAAGCTCGGGGCGTTTCATCTTCAGGGTCTCAACGATTTGCAAATTGTCGATGAGCTATTCGAACCCGACGAACTTTTCGAGGCGGACGCCGAAAAATATGAAGGCGTAGCTTTGTTCAAGGTGAGCGCTGAATGAGTCGCGGCAAAATCCGTGTCGGGGTCGGCGGCTGGAGTTTCGCGCCGTGGCGCGGTGTATTTTATCCGCCGGAACTGCGACAGAAGGATGAGCTGTCCTACGCGGTATCGCAGATGACTGCGATCGAGATCAACGCGACCTATTACAGCACGCAAAGTCCGAAGAGCTTCGCCAATTGGGCCGCCGCCGCGCCCGATGGCTTCGAATATAGCGCAAAAGCCTCGCGCTTTTGCACAAACCGCAAGATATTGGCGGACGCGGGCCCTTCAATCGAGAAATATCTGGGGCAGGGATTGTCGGAACTCGGCGACAAGCTTGGTCCTATCGTCTGGCAATTCGCCGCCACCAAGAAGTTCGACCCGCAAGACTTTGGCGCATTTCTTGAGCTTCTGCCGGAAAATCTTGCCGGGCGGAGGCTGCGACACGCGCTCGATGTCCGCAATGTAAGCTTCGATAACCCGTCCTTCATCGAATTGGCGCGAACCAAGGGTATGGCCATTGTTCATAACGATCATCCCGAATATCCGCTGATCAAGGCCGATACCGCAGATTTCGTTTATGCCCGCGTGATGCAGGCGCAGGAAGGCCTGGAAGAGGGCTATAGCAGGACCGATCTGGACAAATGGGCCGACAATGCGCGGACATGGGCAGCAGATGGACGCGATGTGTATCTGTTCTTCATCAGCGGGGCGAAAGTCCGCAATCCGGCGGCGGCGCGGGCTGTAATCGACCGTCTGGCCTGATGCACGTGACCACTTCCGCCATTATTTGCTCGGTCCGCAATCATGGCGAGACCGGTGCGATAGTGCGCGGACTTACAGGGGAACAAGGCATGCTGGCCGGTTATGTGCAGGGTGCGCGGGGCCGGCATTTGCGACCGGTTCTGATCCCCGGCAACGTCATCAAGGGCGAATGGCGGGTGCGGGTGTCGGGGCAATTGGCTGCGCTGGTGGTGGAACCGCTGCACAGCCGCGCGCATCTGCTGTCGGAACCGTTGGCGACTGCGGCGATAGACTGGGTGACGGCGTTGACGGCTGCGACCTTGCCCGAAGGCCACCCCTATCCGCGTTTGCATAGTGCGTTGGACGGTGTGCTGTCGGCGATTGAACTCGCGCCAGCAGCGAGGGTTTGGGCAGGGGCGGTTGCGCAATATGAAACGCTGCTTTTGGCCGAACTTGGCTATGCCGAAGAAATCGAAGCGAGCGGTGCACCGGTAGCAATGATGGCGCAGAACCGCGAGCGGCTGGTGGCGCATGTTTTGGGTGACCGACGCGCCGATGTCATGGCGGCACGCGAGCGGCTGGTAGAGCGGCTGAAAAGGGCGGTTGCATAATTTAGTTGCTGTTGGCAGGGACACCCTGAAATTTCAGCATCGTCATGCTGAACCTGTTTCAGCATAACGCACTGCCGCTCGTTATCCTGAAACAAGTTCAGGATGACGGATAGAAGTGGAAAATGCCGCCCATGCTCATCGCCCTGCTACCCGGAGACGGGATAGGTCCCGAAGTCGTCGCCCAAGCACGGCGCGTGCTGGACGCGTTGGCGATCGACGGGCTGACTTTTGAAGAGGCCGCCGTTGGCGGTGCCGCCTACAAGATGGCAGGCCATCCGCTGCCGCCGCAAACGCTCAACCTGGCCAAACGTGCCGACGCCATCCTGTTCGGAGCGGTGGGCGATCCCGATTGCGACAAGCTGGAACGCGATTTGCGACCCGAGCAGGCGATCCTCGGCCTGCGCAAGGAACTCGGCCTGTTCGCCAATTTGCGCCCTGCCACTTTGTTTCCCGAACTGGCGGACGCCAGCGCGCTCCGACCCGAAGTCGCGAGTCAGATCGACATGGTCATTGTC
Organism: Sphingomonadaceae bacterium; assembly: GCA_016742125.1. Classification (GTDB taxonomy): domain Bacteria; phylum Pseudomonadota; class Alphaproteobacteria; order Sphingomonadales; family Sphingomonadaceae; genus Sphingorhabdus_B. Next base: position 27,584 of record JACVCM010000040.1, read on the forward strand.
CGCGAACTCAACGGTGACGTCTACTTCGGCGAAAAGGGGATGCGCAAAACCGCAGATGGCAAGCGCCAGGGCTATGACATCATGTCCTATGATGAGGACGAGGTGCGCCGTATTGCCCGCGTTGGCTTCGAAACCGCCATGGCCCGCGGCAGAAAACTTTGCTCCGTCGACAAGGCCAACGTCCTGGAAACCTCGCAGTTGTGGCGTGATGTCGTCATAGAGACCCACGCCGAATATCCTGATGTCGAACTCAGCCATATGTATGTCGACAATTGCGCGATGCAGCTGGTGCGCAACCCAGGCCAGTTCGATTGGATCGTACCCGGCC
>JACVCM010000141.1 GCA_016742125.1 Sphingomonadaceae bacterium
CATGCGGAAGCTGAATTCGAGCCCCTGCGACTTGCCGATCCAGTTTTCCTGCATCAGCCGCACCTTGTCGGGCCACTGGTCGAGACCCTTCAGCCCTTCGAGCAATTCGTCGGCGAAGTCGGTGATCTTGAGGAACCACTGCGACAATTTCTTCTTTTCAACCAGCGCGCCCGAGCGCCAGCCGCGGCCGTCGATCACCTGCTCGTTCGCGAGCACCGTCATGTCGACGGGATCCCAGTTGACCGCCGATTCCTTGCGATACACCAAGCCCGCCGCATACAGCTTCAGGAAAAGTGCCTGCTCATGCCCGTAATATTCAGGCTCGCATGTCGCGAGTTCGCGCGTCCAGTCGATGGCAAAGCCCAGCCGTTTCAACTGCGCCTTCATGTTGGCGATATTGTCACGGGTCCAGCCGCCGGGATGCACACCCTTTTCCATTGCGGCGTTCTCGGCTGGCATGCCGAATGCGTCCCAACCCATCGGGTGCAATACCTCATGCCCTGTCATCCGCTTATAGCGCGCCAGCACGTCTCCCATCGTGTAATTGCGGACATGGCCGATATGGATGCGTCCCGACGGATAGGGAAACATCTCCAGCACATAGGCGCGGGGTTTGGCGCTGGCATTGTCGGCAACAAAGCTCTTCCGCTCCTCCCAAATCTTCTGCCACCGCGCGTCGGCGACGTGCGGGTTAAAGCGCTCTATGCTGGACATAAAAGCTTACCCGGAAATGGCCGAGCGTCGAAGATCGCGTGCCTTGGTCAGGATGATGGCTTCCAGCTTCTGCACGGTGGCGGCGCGCAAAGGTGCAGCGACCCACTGGCCGTTTTGGGAAACCTCGCGGCTGCCCGCCACACGCAATGCGTCGGCGCGCAGATCCTGATCGAGGATCGACACGGTCAGTTTGACGCGTTCGCCGGGGCTTTGCGGGTTCACATACCAGTCGGTGACGATGACGCCGCCCTGCGAATCCGTCTGCACCAATGGCATGAACGACAGCGCGTCGAGACTGGCGCGCCACAAATAGCTGTTCACGCCAATCGTCGTCACCTGACTTGCAGCCAGGTCGGCCTTGGGACGCTCGCTACCGCCGCAGGCCGACAGCATCAATGTGCCGGTTGCAATCAGAAGTGCCAGGCGGATGGTGCGCATAAAATGTCCTTAATACGAGAAAATACCGGGAACCTCTATATCGGCTTGCTGGCTTCGGCAAGCTTTCTGGAGGCTGAATAGGGGCGAATTCAGCTTGCTGTCAGGTGGTTGCGGCTACCAGGTTGTGGATATCTTGCAACATATTGGGAAAAATCGCGTTGTTCGGAAGATTCTTTGGTTACTGCCCTTTTGTATCGCGCAGTTCAGGCGTATATCAAGGATGAACAGGGAGTCGTTTTGACAGTCTGATGTCTGCGAAAAAGCCTTTTTGGCGGAAAAACGCCTTTTTTGCGAGCGCTTTGCTCGCAACGGTTTCGCTCGCCCTGTCGCCTGTTATGATGCCTGCCTTTGCTGCCAAGTCTCTGGGACAGGCGCGTAGCGAGTCTAAAGACTGGCTGAACACGTTCACGCCATCGGGTATCGATAGCCGACTTGCAGCAAGATATGCGGCCACGACGGGTTCGGGCAACGAACGTTTTCCATTTACCCTGGCCGGGGCCGACTCGAACCGCAACCGGACGATTATCGTGGCAGCGCGCGCCAATTCCCGCCTGACAGCAGGTGCCGTTTCCGTCCGTAGCGCGATTGCCGCTTCGGAACCGGGCAAGGGTCTGCGGCTCTCGACCATCGATTACCGTCTGACGGCGTCAAAAGGCTGGCAGGGATTTGCCTTGCCGACTGCGCCCAAATTATCGCCACAGGCACCTATCAGCGAGTTTGGCAAAGGCAATTTCCGGCTGGATGAAGGCGTGAAGAAGACGAGCAAGTTCAGCACGAACATCAAGCTCGATCAGGACCGTGAAGTGGCGCCGCCAGCGCGTGGCAGCGCAGCTTCCGGCGATTATAAGCTCGATGTGGGCGGCAGCTTCTCGATCAGCCGCAAGATCGACGTGACTGCCGGTGTTCGCTATGCCAGTGAAAATGACCGCGTCATTCCGCTGTCCGACAATCGCAAGGATAGCGAAGCCGTATATGTCGGCACGAAAATCCGCTTCTAGCGCCGCTTTTTTCTGAACGCATCGATTCCGGCCCAGCCATGGATCAGGCTGCGTGGCAGAGTTCTCGCCCGTGCTGGTGTCACGCCACCCAGCGCAATCACCTTCATCGGGCCGGCCTGCTTCGCCAGCCGATTGAATGCCAATCGTCCGAGCGGTCGCTGCTCGCGATGGCTGGCGGTGGCGAATAGCGGTGAGATGAACACAAGGTCGGCGCGCAATTGCCGCGCCAGGGCCAGTTCGGTCCGGTCATGCACCGCCATGCTGTGAATTAGCCTCGACTTTCCCGAACTGCGCCGATGAAATCCGTTTGCGTGCCAATGTCGCGCGTCCTTCTCTGTGCCCGCCAGCAGTATCACGATGCCACGCCGACGGCAGATTCGCGCCAGTCGACCGAACAGCAAATGCCTGCCGGGCTCACTGAGTTCATAATGCCGGAAAACCACACCCGATCCAGTAGGCAGGCGGCGGACGGCATCCGGCAATTCATCCCCGAAGCGCGGATCGGTCATCAGCCAGATGCGCGGGAGGGGGTGGCGGTGCGTCATCGCTTTGCCTATAGCGACGCCTCATGCAGGAAGCGACCACCGAAACGACGGCCGGGCGGCTGGCCCATGTTCAGGCAGAAATTGCCGCTGCGGCAAAGATAGCGCGCCGGTCGCCCGACGATGTCGCGCTGATCGCTGTGTCCAAAACGCGTCATGCTGACGAGATAGAGCCGCTTATACTCGCCGGGCAAAGACGTTTCGGCGAGAACAGGGTTCACGAAGCAGCAGGCAAATGGCCGATGTTGAAGGCAGCGCATCCGGATATCGAGTTACATTTGATCGGGCAGTTGCAGTCGAACAAGGCGGAGGAGGCAGTGGCGCTGTTCGATGCGATCCATTCGCTCGACCGGCCGTCGCTGGTCGCTGCCCTCGGAAAGGCCATGCAATCGCAGGGGCGGCAAATTCCATGTTTCGTTCAGGTCAATATCGGCGCCGAAGCGCAAAAGGGCGGCTGCGCCGTCGAGGCGTTGCCGGACTTGCTTGGTACCGCGCGGGAGGAAGGCATCGATATCGCCGGTCTGATGTGCCTGCCGCCTGCAAATATCGAGCCAGCGCCATTTTTTGCGCTGCTGGCCGAACTTGCCGCGCGCCATGGGCTGACCGGCCTCAGCATGGGCATGTCGGGCGACTTTGCAACGGCCATCATGCTGGGCGCCACGCATATCCGGATAGGTACGGCCTTATTTGGCGAGCGCGGACAAAGCTGACAGGTCGAAACAGGCCATTGCGTTTCGCATCGGCACCAGGGCTTCAGCGCGTTCATCAGGTCCGAGATCGCAGGCAGTCATTATAGCCACATGCCCTGCATCGAGACCGCCGGTCAGCGCACCAAATGCGGGCATGATCAATTTACGCTCGCTGCGAACGAAACAGCGCCGCGATACCATCCGGCCCCTTACCTGCTGGCGGAATTTCGGATGGAAATGCCCGGATATTTCGGGATGCGTGCAGTCCTTTTCTGCTTCATGCCGCAACACTATTCCGCCCACTTCCACTTCGATCGCCGACTGCCCGCCCCAGCGTCCGGTAAGACCCCTGTCATGGTTCCCGGTGATCCAGACCCAGTTCGTGCGGGCGACAAGTCCGCGGAGCAGCGCTGCCGCCTGCCCCCCAAGCCGCTGTTCCCCGGCATCGTCATGGAAATTGTCGCCCAAACAGAAAACAGTTTCAACAGGATAGTGCCCGGCAAGCGTCTCCAGTGCATGGAGCGTCGCCACGCTGTCATAGGGGGGCAGCATCTGACCCCCGACGGCAAAGGCACTCGCTTTTTCAAGATGCAGGTCGGCCACGAGCAGTGCGCGCTGGTCGGGCCAGTAAAGCCCGGCATCGCCCGCAACCTCGAATATATGCCCGCCAAAACTGAAACTGCGCGTCATGCCGCTGCCTATGCGCAGCGCCCGTGTGGCTTGCAAGCGGCTATTGGGCAGATGCCATGCGTGTGGGCGACCTGCGCTCGACACCTTTGGGCAGATCGAACCCGACCCGCCGGTTGCCGAAATCGATCATGACGCGGTCGAACAGCTTCATGGCATCCATGCCGAGCAAAATTGCCGGCTTGTCCTGCAGGCCGAGCGCCTTGAATGCATAATTGTCCGCAAAGGTGATCGGCAGGTCGTTTATGGTCAGGCCGCCAACCTCTATCTGCCGGATCTGGTTATACTCGCCAGGCACCAAAGCACCGGTCACGCTGCGCATCGTGACCGGGACATGCGCGATCCGCAGCTGCCGCGGGCGCAATTTTTCTTTCAAGGCCAGATTTGCCATGCTGCTCTGCGCGCCGGTATCGAGGATGATTTCGATTTTGGTACCGTTGATGTTGGCGGTGGATATGATCATGCGGCCAGCGCGCTTCTTGGCGCTGACGATGATCATGCCGTTCTCGATCCTGGTCTTACCTCGGCCCCGGGGCGAAGGCAGCACGTCCATCTTCTGCTGCTTGAAATCGAGCAATACCCTGTTGTCTTCAAGGCTGTCGATCCCCAACAGCCCATATGCCCCCAGATGCGCCCGTTCCAGACCCGGTGCCTCAAGGCCCTCCAGATTGACCGCTGCCGTTGTCAGCCTTTCGATGAAAAAGGAATCGACCTCGGACGGTCCCGATATCGTCGCAAGTGTCAGTTTCGGTCC
>JACVCM010000142.1 GCA_016742125.1 Sphingomonadaceae bacterium
GTGCGCGCGCAGCACCAGACACGCGAATTCGAAGATCGCTTCATCCAGATCGGCCTCAATTACCGGATCGTCGGCGGTTTCCGCTTCTACGAGCGCGCCGAAATCCGCGATGCGATTGCGTACCTGCGCATCGTCAACCAGCCCGCCGACGACCTCGCCTTCGAACGCATCGTCAATGTGCCAAAGCGCGGCATTGGGGATAAGGCTGTGGAAAAAATCCACATCGTCGCGCGGGCCGAACGCGCGCCATTGAGCGTCGCCGCCGCCAAGCTGGTCGGCACCGACGAGATAAGCGGCAAGGCGCGTAAGTCGCTGGGCGACCTCGTCATCGACATTGCCCGTTGGCGCGACGAGGCCAGCCGCCTTCGCCCCGCCGACCTTGTGCGCCTGATCATGGACGAAAGCGGCTATACCGCTGTGCTGCAGGCCGAACGCAGCGTCGAAGCCTCTGGCCGCCTCGAAAACCTGAACGAGCTTGCGCGCGCGATGGAGGAATATGAAACGCTCGGCGAATTTCTCGAACATGCCAGCCTCGTCATGGACAATGACCGCGGCGAGCCGGGTGCGAGCGTCACGATCATGACCATTCACGCCGCCAAGGGGCTGGAATATGACAATGTCTTCCTCGTCGGGTGGGAGGACGGCGTGTTCCCGAGCCAGCGTGCGCTCGACGAAGGCGGGCTTGCCAGCCTGGAGGAGGAGCGCCGCCTCGCCTATGTCGCGATCACGCGGGCGAAACGCAAATGCACGATCATCCACGCCGCCAACCGCCGCATCTACGGCCAGTGGACAAGCAGCATACCGAGCCGCTTTATCGAAGAACTGCCCGTCGACCATATAGAGGCCGAGCAGACGATGACCGGCGGCGCGTCTTTATGGCGCGCGAACTGGAGCGAACATGCCGACCCCTTCGCCCACCTCGCCGCCGCCAATGCGACGAGGGCGGGAGCAAGAGGCCCCGGCTGGCAACGCGCCGCGACATCAGGAGGCTTCAATCCCCGCCCCCAACGCGTCGCCGAAAACACCCGCAGCGCAGTAAGCCTGGGCAACAAGGGCCGCAGCGACCTGTCGGTCGGGATGCGCGTGTTCCACGAAAAATTCGGCTACGGCGCGATTGCCGAGATCGAGGGCAACAAGCTGGAGATCGATTTCGAACAGGCCGGGCGGAAGCGGGTTATGGATAGTTTTGTATCGGTGGGTTGAGGGATGGCAAAAGGCAGTCCTGAGCTTGTCGAAGGATCGCCTGGTCGCAGCGGAGAGGGGTTTGGTGGTAAGCCGGCCTCATCGCCCTTTCGACAAGCTCAGGACGAACGGAAATGGGGATTTTGGACTTCCTCTTCGAATGACCGCAACCCTTCTCCGTTCGTCCTGAGCCTGTCGAAGGACGTTAAGCGCTGCCCTTTTCGTCTTGCCTATTCCGCGCCAGCAGCGAAACCATCTCCCAATCGCCCCTGATCAAAGCCTCCTTCTTCGCTCGCGACCATCCCTTGATTTGCCGTTCGGCCGATAGCGCCTCATATCGTGTCTGGAAATATTCACTCCAAACAAGCTCCACTGGTCGGCGCCTGAGCGTGTATCCGCCGAAATAGCCGGATTGATGCTGGCCGATCCTGACCTCGAGATTATCGGTGTATCCGACATAATATTTTCCGTCGGCGCAGCGCAGCATGTAAGTCCAGAATGCCATGACGGAGAGGTAGCGCTTTTTCGTCCTTCGACAAGCTCAGGACGAACGGAGAGGGAAAAGAGGATTCCGTAAGCCGCCACCCTTTCCACGACGACCTCCTGCGCAAGGGCTTGGGCGAGATCGTAGGCGGCCTTCATCCCCAGCATCGTGTCGGCCTTTTGTAAACCCCTCTCCCGCAACGGGAGATGGCTAGCCGTCTCTGCGCCTCTGCGCGAACCAAAAAACCGCTTTCCTACAGGCCCCCGGATCGCCGATAATGCTCGCATGCGCAACGCCCCTCCCCCCTTGCCGCGCTCTGCCTTTTTCCATGCCGCCACCCGGCACGCAAAGGTGACCGAAGGTAACAGGTGGGGGGTAGGGTATATGTGGAACTTTGTTACCTTAGCGGCGGATGCGGGCAACTCCGTTCAACCTGCCAACCTAGTGTCGACTTTCGGGCGGAACCGCGCTGCCCCTCACCCGTTTGTCCTGCTTAACCCCAGGGTCGAGGAGATGCATCATGACTAATATCAAAACCCGCGACGGCGCGCAGCTTTATGTCAAGGACTGGGGGACTGGCGATCCGGTTATCCTGATCCATGGCTGGCCGCTGTCTTCCGATAGCTGGGACCCCGTGGCCGAAGCGCTTGCGAGCGCCGGACATCGAGTCATCGCCTATGACCGGCGCGGTTTTGGCCGGTCGGACCAGACATGGGACGGCTATGACTATGAAAGCCTGACCGACGACCTTGCCGATGTGATGCAGCAATGCGGGGCTACGGAGAATGTGACGCTCGTCGGCTTCTCTATGGGGGGCGGCGAAGTGGCGCGCTATATGTCGCGGCATCAGGGCCGGGGCGTGGTGCGCGCGGCGCTTATCGCCTCAGTCGTACCCTATATGCTGCAAACCGACGACAATCCCGACGGCGTGCCGCAGGCGACATTCGACCAGATGACGCAGGGCATACTCGAGGACCGGCCCGCATTCATGAAAAGCTTCCTCAACGACTTTTTCGGCGTGGGCCTGCTGACCAAACCGGTGAGCAGCGCGGTGCTCGATTGGGCCTGGAACCTGACGATGCAGGCGGGGCTGCGCCCAACGCTGAAATGTGCGGAGGCCTTTGCCACCACCGATTTTCGCGGCGATCTGACGTCGTTCAATGTTCCCACGCTGATTGTCCACGGTCGGGCGGACAAGACCGTGCCCATCGGGCCGACCGCGAGGATGGCGGCTTCGCTTATCGAGGATGTGCAACTGGTTGAATATGCGTCAAGCCCGCATGGTCTGCTGGAGACCGATCGTGAGCGACTGGTCGGCGATCTGGTCGCTTTCCTCAACGGCGAAGAGGTCAACACGCACGAACTGGAAGAGCGGATGCCCGACCGGGTATTACCGAGGGGAAGCTATGGATCGATGGACCTCAATCCCGCTGTACCTGTCGACTATCTGGATACCGAGGTGCTGACCCGCCTCGGTATCGCCGCGATACTCGGGCTGCTGCTTGGTCTCGATCGCGAATTGCGCGGCCATCCGGCCGGTCTGCGGACGCACGGGCTGATATGCTTTGCCGCCGCCGTCATGACGGTGTCGCTGCTGTCCTTTTACACACAGTTGGGCGGCGCGGAATCGAACATGGACCCGCTGCGCATCTTTGAGGGCGCAGGCGCCTTTGTCGGCATTGCTGCAGCCGGTCTGATCGTCGTGACAAAGGGCGAGGTTCACAATCTGACCACCGCCGTCAATTTGTGGCTCGCGGCCGTGGTCGGCATCGCCTGTGGAGCCGGCCAATGGCCGCTGGTGACGGTCGCAGTGCTGGTGGGTTTCATCATCATCACGATCGTCGGATTGGCTGAGAAACGGTGGCTGGCCCCCTTGGCCAGCGAGCGTAAAACGCCCGGTCAGGACCAATGACCGCAACCCTTGGCTGACAAGCAACCGCTTGGCCCGACAGGGCAGGATCGATGGCACAGGGCCGCCCCCGTGCTCGATGGGCGGCGACTTGCAGAAAGCTCACATTTGCAGGCCGATAGCATCGACAGATTGCGCCTGGGCGTGCGAACCACTAGGCGACACAACGATGTCTGCGACCGCACCTGAAATCCATCCACTGTCGATCCCCGACTTCCGCTTTTACTGGCTCGCCCGGTTCATGGCGGTGCTGGCGACGATGGGTATGGTCGTGGTGATCGGATATCAGGTCTATGACATCGCCCGCAGCGACTATGGCATGTCGATCAAGCAGGCTTCGCTCCAGCTGGGCCTGTTGGGGCTTGTCCAGTTCGTTCCACTGGCGTTGCTGACCCCGGTTGCGGGCTGGGCGGCCGACCGTTGGGAACGCCGCACCGTGGCGCGGCTGGCGAACAGCGTCGATATGGTCGTGGCGCTGGCGCTGGGCTGGTTTACCTACAGCGACGGGTTGACGCTGCCGATATTGTTCATCTTCGCCGCACTCCATGGGGTCGCCCGCGTTTTTGTGGGACCGGCCATGTCGGCGATAGCCCCCAACATCGTTCCCCCGGCATCGCTGCCCCGCGCAATCGCGATGAGTTCGATTGCCTGGCAGGTCGGCTCGGTTTTCGGTCCGGCAGCAGGCGGATTGCTGTTCGCTGCCAATCCCTCGGCACCCTATTGGGTGTCGGCCGCACTGCTTCTGTTGGCTTCAATCAGCATCAGCTTTGTGCGATCCGTGTTTCCTCCACCGATGGAGCAGAAGCTACACCCGGTCCGACAGATGATTGACGGCGTGCGCTATACCTGGTCCGAACGCTTCCTCCTGGGGGCCATCACATTGGACCTGTTCGCGGTTTTACTGGCGGGCGCAACCGCCATGCTGCCGGTCTATGCACGCGATATCTTGATGGTCGGGGCGGACGGATTGGGGCAACTGCGTGCAGCACCTGCGGTCGGCGCATCGCTGGTTGCACTGATCCTGACCTTCCGTCCCTTGCGGCACAATGTCGGTGCCAAAATGCTGTGGGCGGTCGTCATTTTCGGCCTTGCGACGATCGGCTTCGGTCTCAGTCATGTAATCGGGGAGCATGTTTTCGGGAACGGTCGGATAGCATTTTTGAATATGGGCGCCGCCATGGCCGTCGCGCTGGCAATGCTGATCCTCCTCGGTGCGTCGGTTATGCTGTCCGTCTATGTCCGATCTT
>JACVCM010000143.1 GCA_016742125.1 Sphingomonadaceae bacterium
ACTGTACGCATATGGCGTTTGTGGCGCGGCCCGATGCCATTCAGGCTGTTGCACGCGCAATCATCGATTGAACTGTCCGCTATTTGGCGGCTGGCATGAAGTTTGCTCCGTCACGACATCATTCGTGAGGAGTATTCATGTTGCATTTTCTTTTCTTGGCGGCTGCCGCTGCTGCGGCATTCGAGGACCTCGATATTCTGGATCAGCGCATCGCGACCATAGCCCCGGGCACCAATGCCATCGACAGAAGGCTGAAGCTGGCGCGGTGCCCGGCTGACGCAATTATCGAAACAATTCGCGATGGCGCGGTCGTGGTGCGCTGCCCGGCGCTCGGCTGGCGCATGCATGTGCCGTTGAAGGCGACAGCGACCCCGGCAAACGGCGGGATTGTGGTGCGTAAGGGCGATCTGGTCGATTGTGTTTCCGACGGGTCGGGCTTTTCGGTATCGGTGCCGATGGTCGCGCTAGAGGATGCGGGCGTCGGCGAACCTGTACGCGTCAAATCGCCGTCATCGCCGATCGTCATAACCGCTTATGCCAAAGCCCGCGGGGTCGTGTCATTCTAGACTAAACTCCGCGAGCCTGGTGCCGTTTCTACCCTTGTCAGCGCTGTCGGTTTCCCGACGCTGCGATGGATAAGGAACGCAATATGGTGGATTCCGTCACATTCGGGCCGGCCAAGCCGGTTCCTTTGGGTCGAGCATCGAGTGGCAAGAACGCAGAACAGGCGGGACGCCTGACGGGCGCTGGGACGGCGTCGGCCGCGCAAAGCCTGAGCCTTGCTGCTGTGCTTGCACAACAAGGGCCGCCCTTCGATGCCGAAAAGGTCGCATTGCTCAGGGCAGCCATCGCCAGCGGCACATACAAGGTCGATCTCGCCAGCATTGCAAACGGCATCATCCGCTTTAGCGGCCGCAATCTCGGCTGATGCTCGACGCACTGCTTGATTGCCAGGCAAAGCTTACCGCCGCGCTCGATGCGCAGAACGCTGATGAGATTTTGTCGGCAAGCGACGCGCTTGCTGTTGCGGTTGCGGCTGTCCGGACGACAGACGGAACGGTCCTCCCGGAACAACTGGCGCATGGCCTCCAACAGGCGGAGGCGGCCGGCATCCGGGTCAAATATCTGACGGCATGGAACCGGCAGAAAATTGACCGGCTTGCCGGGTTTCGCGGACAGTCATCCTCCGACACTTACGCAAATCTGCGCCACAGACGGTAATCGCCGATATTGGCACGGGCATTGCACAAGGTTCGGCATGACCGTTCGGACCCACATATGACCCACCCCGCCGTCTCCAGCACGCAAGGACGCGTGGTCGGCGCGATTGCCCGTGCCGCATCGCGCACCGGAGTCGACTTCGACTATCTGATGGATCAGGCGCGGGTTGAAAGCGGAATGCGTCCCGATGCGCGCGCCGACACGTCGAGCGCGACCGGGCTTTACCAGTTCACCAAACAGACCTGGTTTGGCACGGTCAAGCAACATGGGGCGGCGCATGGCTTGGGCTGGGCGACCGGAGCCATTGCGAAATCGGGCAACGGGAACTGGACCGTCGCCGATCCCGACATGCGCGCAGCGATCCTCGACCTTCGCACCAATCCCGAAGCGGCCGCAGCGATGGCCGCCGAATTTGCAGCCGACAATGGCGAGTTTCTCCAGTCGCGCATTGGGGGCAATATCGAACCGGTCGATCTTTATCTGGCGCATTTTCTGGGAGCGGAGGGGGCAGGCCGCTTTCTCGGCGCAATGAAGGATGACCCGGAACAGCCTGCCGCACCGCTCTTCCCGGCAGCGGCAAGCGCCAACCGCGCGATATTCTATCGCGACGACGGCTCGGCGCGCAGCCTGTCGGACATCCGCAGCGACTTCGCCCGGAAGCTCGGCAGTGCGCCCAGTCGAATGCCCCTTCCGGCCCGTCATGCGCACAGCATTGGCAGCCGGTCGACGGCAACGCCGGGCACCCCGCCCGGCATGGCGCAGATGGAGCCGATGCCGGGTCGTCTCGATCTCGATTTTGCGCGCAACGCCTATCGCCGCCTCTCGGGGCTGCCGACATGAACGCCGCTGCCAGAATGGCGGTCTGGCTGAACGGCGCCAAAGGCGGGGCGCTGCCGATGGCAATCCTGCTGCTCGTCATGCTGATGATCGTGCCCGTCCCTGCGGTGCTGCTCGATGTCGGCTTCATAGCCAATATCATGATCAGCCTGGCGGTGCTGATGGTGGCGATGAACGTCGCCAAGCCGCTCGACTTCTCTGCCTTCCCGACGGTGCTGCTCCTCGCGACGCTGTTCCGGCTCGCGCTTAATGTCGCGTCGACCCGTGTGGTGCTGGTCGAGGGCCACAAGGGCCCGGCAGCGGCAGGGCATGTGATCGAGGCGTTCGGCGCCTTTCTGATCGGCGGCGACTATATTGTCGGACTGTTCGTTTTTGCGGTGCTGATGATCATCAACCTGGTGGTCATCACCAAGGGCGCGGGCCGCGTATCAGAGGTCTCGGCACGCTTTACCCTCGATGCGCTGCCCGGAAAGCAGATGGCGATCGACGCCGATTTGAACGCCGGTTTGCTCACCCCGGACGAAGCCAAGGCACGGCGGCAAGAGGTGGCGACCGAGGCCGATTTCTATGGCTCGATGGATGGCGCGTCAAAATTCGTCAAAGGCGATGCCATCGCCGGCCTGCTGATCCTGTTCGTCAATATCTTCGGCGGCCTGATATTGGGCGTGGTCAGCCACGGCCTCAGCTTCGGCGAAGCGGCAGAGACATATATCATGCTTGCGATCGGCGATGCGCTGGTGGCGCAGGTGCCCGCCTTGCTGCTGTCGATTGCTGCGGCCGCGATCGTCACCCGCGTATCCTCTCCGCTCGACCTGTCGGGCCAGATTTCATCCCAGTTCGGCATGGCGAGGGCCTGGGGCCCCGTTGCCGGCATTCTGATGCTGCTCGGACTGGTGCCAGCCATGCCACAACTCGTTGTCCTGCCAGCCGCAGCCTTGGCGGGCGGCATCTGGTGGATGCTGCGCCGATCCGAACGGATAATGCCAAAGCCGCTCGAAACGGGCATCGATGCAGCGCCGGGCCATGTCATCGCGTGGCACGAAATCGCCGACAGCGCCGCTGTGACGCTCGAACTGGGCTATGCCCTGGTCAGTCTGGTCGACGAACGCAAGGGCGCACCGCTGATGGGTCGCGTCACTGCGATCCGGCGTCAATTGTCACGCGAGTTCGGCTTCGTCCTGCCCATGGTCAAGGTTGCCGACGACCTCTCGCTTCCCGGCAATGCCTATCAGATCAGGATATCGGGCGTGCTCGTCGGTGAGGATCAGGCGTGGGCGAATGAACTTCTCGCGCTCGATTCGGGCGATGTACTCGAAGGCATATCCGGGCGCGCCGTAAAGGACCCGAGCTTCGGTCTCGATGCGCTGTGGATAGCCGAGCGCGATCGCACCGATGCTGTTGCGGCCGGTTATACTGTGGTCGATCCGGCCACGGTCATTGCCACCCACCTTAACCAGCTTGCCACCGCGTCGGCCGCCGAACTGTTCGGCATGGACGATGCTCAGGCGCTGGTCGATAATCTAAAGGAAAGCTACCCGCAGCTTGCCGCCGGCCTCACGCCTGCGCCTTATTCGCTGGCCGCGATCACCGCGCTTTGCAGGTCGCTACTTGCCGAACGCGTACCGTTGCGCGATTTCCGCCGGATTGCCGAAGCGATGATCGATCTCGCGGCGCGCAATCTCGACGCCGCCGAACTGGTCGAGGCGGTTCGCCAGCGCCTGGGCGCGCTCATCGTGCAGACCATTGTCCCGGTCAAGCTGCCGTTGCCCGCGGTCACTTTCGACAGCGAGCTGGAAAGCCTGCTCGTCCAGTCGGTGCAGATGGCACCCCATGCGAGCTGGCCATTCGAACCCGCGCTGGCACGGCGGATTATTGCCGCTGTCGATGACGCGGTACAGCCGATGCTCGTCGCCGCGCGCAGCTTTGCCATCATCACCTCGCCGCTGTGCCGTGCTGCGGTCGCAAGGCTTTTGCGCGCGCAGTTCAGCGACGTCGCGGTGCTGTCCTTCCTCGAAATCCCCGAAACCAAAAAGATCGAAGTGATCGCCGTCATCGGCGGCCAAGCCGACCCTGAACAAGTTGCCGAAGAGATTGGAGAACCCCATGCTGAATGAAGCCCGTATCGCTTACGCCGCCCCCGAAGCGCAAAGCCCGGCACGCTTGATTGAGGCGCACAGCCCGCTTGTCCGCCGCATCGCCTGGCATGTACACAGCCGGATGTCGACCGCCATCGAGGTCGAGGACCTGATACAGATCGGCCTCGTGGCCCTTGTCGAGGCGGCGCAGAATTTCGAGGATCGCGGACTTGCCTTTTCGCCCTATGCGCAGACGCGGATCCGGGGCGCGATGGTCGATGCGCTGCGTCGCGATGCGCGCATGGGGCGGGCAGGGATGGCCAACCGCCGCTATCTGGCGGGCATACGTGCGCGGCTTGAACAGGAATATATGCGCGTGCCGAGCGATGCGGAGATGGCTGAGGCCACCGGGCTCGAACCGAAAGCCTATCACGCAATGGCAGCCTCGAGCCAGGCTGTGGCCCAAGAGTCCATCGACGAGAGCTACTCGGACCATGCGCTCTGGTTCGCCGATCTTTCCTCCACCCGGGACACCGCCCTTGAGTAAAGGTAACGCCGGAAGGGCCAGGTCGCCAACTTGCGCACATGGTCCAACCCGGTGGGTGCGATCCTTCACCTTTATTTGCATATGGGCATA
>JACVCM010000144.1 GCA_016742125.1 Sphingomonadaceae bacterium
TGCTTGTCCACCCAGCCGGCATAATAGCGGAACCATTCGACCGGCGTCACCGAGGCCACAAAGGGCGCAAAGGCCATCGGCATGCCGTTTTCGATTACGGCGATGCGCGAAAGCCGTTCAGCATGCGTTGCAAAGGCTGTGGCTATCGCCAGTAAAAGGTCGCGCCGCTGCGTTGCGCCCATCGCGCGGAAACCCGGCAGGGCGGCGCGCGCTGCTGCAATAGCGGCGTCGACATCGGCATCTCCGCCAAAGGCAAAGCTGCGCGTCGCCCTGCCATTAGCGGGATTGATATGCGCGCGCATATCTCGGCCGATTGCCGCCACCGTTTGTCCGCCGATATGGAGCTTTGCCTCTGGCAGCAACGATACCGCCTGTGAATGGAAATCTGACAGCATTGCGCCCTGCCTCAACCTCGCGGCGAACTGATTCTGCCGCTCCCGATTTCCGATCTAACGCGCTTCCATAATTCAGTCAACTAACCGACCGAATTATTGTTTCCGCTTTTGATCGAACGTCGTTCGCCGCTGACCATGCCATGGGAAATGAGTTCTAGAATCGCCTGGCCTACCCGATCCGCTTCCCGGTCGATGTCGCGCCAGCGTCGGGCGCCGACGATCATGCCGACGATCAGTTTTGCCATCACGCTGGCATCGACCGGGACAAATACACCCTCGGCGATCCCCCGGCTGATCAGTTGATAAAAATACTTCATGAAAATGCGCTGGATCTTGCGGATATTCTCGAACTGCTGAGGGTTGAGCACCTGTTCCAATATATATTCCTCGTGGAAATGCACGTTGATCGCTTCGTTTCGGCTTTGAAACCACTTCATCAGACCGCGCACCACCGTCTCCAGATTCTCGACGGGATCGTCCGTTCGCGCTGCTTCCAGTATCTCCACAGCTCCAGAGGCCGAGGGGTAGCAAATGTCGTATAGGATATCCGCTTTTGAAGGGTAATAATAGTAGATGGTCCCCTTGTTCAGGCCCGTGGCTTCCGAGATCATATCAGTTGTTGTC
Source organism: Sphingomonadaceae bacterium (assembly GCA_016742125.1). GTDB lineage: Bacteria > Pseudomonadota > Alphaproteobacteria > Sphingomonadales > Sphingomonadaceae > Sphingorhabdus_B. The sequence goes on from JACVCM010000144.1 coordinate 1,020, forward strand.
GCGGTGTAACCATAGCGGGCGAAAAGCTCCGAGGACTTCTTGACGATCAGATCGCGCCTGTCCTGTCTGTTTCTCTCGACAATTTGCGGTTTCCTGACGGGAGGCGTCCTGCTCATTCTCTTACCTTTCCGAGTCCAAGCGGAATGCCGCTGCATTATGCTGTAACCGAACCCCCATGTCATTAAAATGGCGAACAGACATCGCGTACAGATAGGCCGACCTTGCAACATGATCGTGGCGGGTCGTGGCCCATTTTGCAAACAGAAGGCCTGCGTCGATGTACATCAAAGCGTGCTTGCGTCAGATCGAAATTCCGGCACCCGCTTTTCAAGCAGCGAGACGACGCCCTCCTGAAAATCGGCCGCCCCCCACAAAGTTTTCTGATCGGCCCATTCGCGTTCCAATGCACGCTCGAAAGCGTCGGCCTGCAAGGCCGCACGCGCCCGCAGCAAATGCCGCGTCGCCATTGGCGACGCCGCCAGTGCGCGCGCATATTCAAGCGTCGCCGCGTCGAGGCCGTCTTCTTTGACGAGTCGATCAAGCAGGCCGAGTGCAAGCGACTCCTCCGCCCTCACGATCCTGCCGGACAATTGCAGTTCCAGCGCTGCACCAATGCCAATCCGTTCTGGCAGGGTATGGAGAAGCCCCAGTTCAGGACCCAGGCCAAGCCGACCAAAGGCGGCTGCAAAGCGCGCAGACATATCCCCTACCCGAAAATGGTGGAGCAGCGCGAGGCAGAGGCCGCCGCCGGCCGCCGCCCCGCTGATCTGGGCAACCATCGGTTTGGCGATCCGCCGCACCGACAGAGCCCAGCGGTTGAAGCCGAGAAGATCAAGTTCATCTGGCTTGGGCAGTTCATCCTCCTCCAGCCCCTGCTTGCCTGAAAAATGCTCGGCAAAGATCGTTTCGAGCGAGAGCCCGGCCCATTCCTCCAGATGATCGGCGCCTGCACCGACCGAGAAATGCTTGCCCGACGATCGCGTAACGATCGCCGTGATCGCGGGATCTCGCTCTGCCGTGCGCCAGGCCCGCAAAAGCGCCGCCTGAACGCCAGCATCCAAATTATTTCCACGTTCCGGTCGGTCGAGAACACAGATCAAAATATCATTGTCCCGATAGGTCTCGACGGCCATATTTGCTCCTCTTCCGAAGACATAGCTTGACTCGGTCAGTCAGTCAACTTAACTATTGGAGTCGGACGGCAGGGAGAGATTAAAAGGATGGACGCAAGCTATTTCAACCCGCTTTTGAAGCGCGCGCTTGTTCTGGCCCAGGAGGGGACTACCGATAGCGCGCCCGCGGCGATGCGCATTCCCTTAAGCTATTATCGCGCACCCGATGCCGAAGCGACCGAAAAGGAAAAAATATGGGAGGCGGTGCCGCTGGTGCTTGCAACAACCGTCCAATTACGACAGCCGCACGATTTTCTGGTCAGAACCGTCACCGGCAAATCGGTGCTTATTGCGCGCGGGGCAGATGGCATCGTTCGCGCGTTCGAAAATTATTGCCGCCATCGCGGCGCATCGCCCGCGAGCGGCTGCGGCAACAGCAAATTGTTCGTCTGCCCCTATCATGCGTGGAGCTATGACAGCAGTGGCCGCAACAAGGCCATTCCGGCAAAATCGACGCTCGGGCTTGAAGAGGGCATGTCTTTCGATCTTGTCGAATTGCCCTGTACGGAACGGCATGGGTTAATCTGGGTCAATCTGAAACCGGGAACCCCGCAAGATATCAGGGCCTTTCTGGGTGCCGAGCTTGACGATGAAATCGGGCTTTGGTCCTATGGCCAAAGCATACTCTATCCGCCGATGTGCCAGACGGTGTCGTCGAACTGGAAGCCGGTGGTCGAAAATTTCGGCGAGACCTATCATTTCGCGACCGTCCATGGCCAAAGCATCCCCAGCGAATTGTCCTTCAATAATTGCATGACGCATGACGCGATTGGCCGCCATCACCGCATGCTGTTCCCATCGAAAAGCATCCTTACCCTTGCCGGTCAACCGGAAGAGCAATGGCATTACTGGCCGCACGCGACGATCGTCTACTGGATTTACCCATCAACCATATTGGTCAATGTCGGTGTGGTCGCGCAGGTGATCGACGTTCTGCCCGGGGGCCCGGACAGTACCGCGATAAATACGGTCTCACTGGGCTTTGACGCGCAAGCCGATGCAGCGACAAAAGAACAGATGGACTATATCGTGCAGTCGGCACGCCAGGCAATTTTTGAAGAAGACGGCCCCGTCCTCAATGGCCTTGGCCCCGGCACACGCCATTCGAGCCAGGGGCATGTGATCGCGGGGCGCAATGAAATCGGTGTGCAGCACATCGTAAAAACCATCGCCGCTGAACTGGGCATGCGCCTGTGAACGCTGCATCATCGCCGGAAGCGACACGAAAAGCGCAAAATACCATGCGCCGCTGGCTGCTGAACGACAGGCCTATCGGGCGCCCGGTGCGTGACGAGGATTTCAAGCTTGTCGAACTGCCGATCCCCCAACCGCGCGACGGCGAGGTCCTGCTCAAAAACCATTATATCGGACTGAATCCGGCACAAAAAGGCTGGATGGAAAATGTCGCCGATTACTCAGCACCCATGGCGCTGGGCGATCCGATGCGCGGCTATATCGTTGGCGAGGTCATCGAAACGCGAAACCCCGAATACAAGCTGGGCGACATGCTCGCAGGCTATGGCCATTGGGAGGAATATTCCACAACCGATGGCGATGGCCTGGAGCTTTCGCCCGGAGGTGTCCCTGCATCGGCCATGCTGTCGGTGCTGGGTATTAACGGCATGGCGGCCTTTGGCGGACTATTCAAGGTCGGCAAGCCCGTTCCCGGTGACACGGTTGTGGTCTCGGGTGCCGCGGGCGCAACCGGATCGATCGTCTGCCAATTGGCTAAGGTCGCCGGGTGCCGGGTCATCGGCATCGCCGGCGGGACAAGAAAATGCCAATGGCTTGTCGATGAAGTCGGCTGCGACGCCGCGATCGATTATAAGGCAGAGGATGTCCGCCGACGGCTGAAGGCGCTGTGCCCGCATGGAGTCGATGTCATTTTCGACAATGTCGGCGGCGCGATATTGAACGAGATGCTGGCGCTGATCGCCGACCGCGCCCGTACCGTGATTTGCGGCGGCATCGCCCGATATGAGGCCGCCGACCTACCGCCGGGGCCGCAGCGTTATTTCAATCTCGTCTTTCGGCGGGCGACGATGGAAGGCTTCATCGTCTGGGACTGGAAGGCTGAATATCCCGAGATGCGCCGCCGCCTGATCGATCTGCTGCAAAGCGGCAGGATCAAATATCTCGAAGATGTGCAATATGGAATCGAAAACACCCCCGCCGCCTTCAAGCGCCTGTTCGACGGATCGAATTTTGGCAAGCAGCTGGTCAAGCTATAGCATGGCTGAGGAGTAAAGGCGGATGGATTTCGGTTTCAGCGAAGAGCAGGAACTGCTGCGGAACAGCCTCACGCGCTTTGCCGCCGATCGTTATGGCCTCGACAAAAGGCGGCAATATCTCGCCTCCGATCTTGGCTATTCGCGCGACAACTGGCGTCTGCTGGCCGAACTTGGCATACTCGGCCTTACCATTCCCGAAGCCTGTGGCGGCATGGGGCTGGGCGAAATCGAACGCTATCTGGCGATGGAGCAATTCGGCCGCTGCCTGTTGACCGAGCCTTATCTGGCGAGCGCTGTTCTGGCGGCTGGCCTTCTTCTCGCCGCTGATAGCGAAGCGAA
>JACVCM010000041.1 GCA_016742125.1 Sphingomonadaceae bacterium
ATGCTCCAGCGTAGGTCGGGCGAGCGCAAAATGCGCTTCTTCCTGTGTTTTGCAGAAATAAGGGCCGGAAAACAATTCCGGCGGAAGGATGATCTGCGCGCCCTGCGCGGCCGCTTGTGATACAAGGTCGCTGATGGCATCGATGTTCTCGGCTTCGCTCCCGCTGAGCGGTAGTTGCAACGCGGCGACGGTGATGTTCCTGCTCATGCGCCCCTATATGCGCACGCCGATACGCGCGGCAAGCACTGCAGTGAGAAAATAGAGTATGATGGTAAGGACGATGCCTGCACCTAGCGACAGCCAAAAGCTGTGGCCGCCGCGAAGTAGCCAGGGGATGAGCAAAAACATCGGGAGGCTCGGCAGAACGAAAAAAAATGTGGCTTCGGCATGGTCGGCCAACAATATCCTGTCGGCCGTATCTCGCCACAACCAGATCATGCCCAATATGGAAATCAGCGGGAGCGAGGCGATTAGCGCCCCTGCTGCCGGTGCTTTTCTACCGATAATGGCGATCAGGGCGATGATGACGCCGGACAAAATTGCCCTGATCGCGAACTCCATGGTCAGAGGCGCTTTTTGAAGATCATCGTCATCCGGTCGGATTCGCCAATCGCCTCATATTTCGCCTTGTCGACATCCTTCAGGGTCAGTTGCGGCGGCAGGGTCCAGACGCCGTCGGGCCAGTTGGCGCTGTCCTTGGGATTGGCGTTTATCTCGCTCTTCCCTACCAGCTCGAAGCCATTCAGCTCCATCCGCTTGATGACATCGGCCTCACGCAGGTAACCTTTGCTGCCGTCGGTATAGCTGTAGGGCGCGTCTGCCTTCGCTCGGTGCTGTTCAATGCCTATCAGCCCATCGTCCTTCAACAGCTCACGCATCCGTTTCAGTTCGGTATCGGCAATGTTCCACCGCGTCATGTTATGCAGCATGCGCATGATGATGATGCGGTCGAACGTACCCTTTTCGCCATCAGGTATCGCGTCGAGGGTATAGCCCTGATAGTCGGTTGCGGGGCGCCCGGTGACTTTGGCGACATCTTCCCCGAACTTTGCAGCGCTGGCCTTGATGCGTGTATGGGCTTCGGGCGAGCCGAAACCGGCGTTGGTGCTGAAATATAGCCCGGTAAATTTGCCCGGGCCTTCGATATATTTGCCCAGAATGCGTGAAATCCATTCGCCGCCGGGTGCATATTCACCCACTTTGTGTTCGGGGTGAATCCTGAAAAACTCGAAAGTTTCGGCTGGGTGGCGGTATTTGTCGCGCTTCGAATCTTCCACACGTGACGGATCGGCGAGGATTTTGGCAAGCTTGGCCTGATGCTCCTTGTGCATCTTGTCATGCTGGGCCTTGTTCATGCCGTGATGGTCGGCCTGGGCGGGAGCGATCAACGCTGTCGCGGCGAGGGTAAGGAGAATTGTTTTTTTCATGGGGGGTCCTCTCTGTTGGCTGTGGGTTTATATGGGGCGGGACGGCGATGTTGCCAATAGCATTAGAGCGGGACCTGCTGGCTCGAACAATGGAAGCTGCCGCCGCCGGTCAGGACGGCATCGGCAGGCAGGCCCACGACTTTGTGATCGGGGAACAATGCGGACAATTCTGTAAGCGCGTTATCGTCATGGCGGCTGCCATAGATTGGCACGATGACGGTGCTGTTACCGATGTAGAAATTCATATAGCTTGCGGGGACAGCCTCACCATATTGCTCAAACCGGCCGACCGAGGGGAGGGTGGTGACCTTGCAGCCAAAGGCCTCAGCGCGTTTGCGCGCATTGACATATACAGCGGCGTTCGGGTCATCGGCATCGCGGGCTTCGGGAATGACCAGATGGTTAGGTCCGACGAACCGCGCCAAATTGTCGACATGACCGTCGGTGTGGTCATTGGCGAGACCATCGCCGAGCCAGAGCAGCCGGTCTATACCGAGGTCGCGGCGCAACCGCGCCTCGATCTGTGCCTGGTTGAGCGACGGGTTCCGGTTTGCGTTCAGCAGGCAATCGGTGGTGGTGACGGCTACACCTTCGCCATCCACATCGATCGAGCCGCCCTCAAGCACCCAGTCGCAGGCGGTGACGGTAATTCCTCCCGCTTTTGCCAGCGTTTCGCCAATGTCCTGATCGCCGTTAAAGTTAAACCTGTTGCCCCAACCGTTAAAGCCGAAGTTGCGGGCAATCCGGTCCCGGCCATTGCAGACGATGATACAGCCGGTATCGCGCAGCCAGATATCGCCAATATGCCGCTCTTCGACAATGACACCCGCTTCAACAAGATCGCGCGCCACGCGCGCCGCTTCGGCGTTACCCGCGATAAGGTGAACTGTCTCCCCCCTGCCTGCATCGTGCACGGCATTGGCAAAGGAGGCAATCTGGCGCTGCGCGGCTGCAAAGGGTTCTTCCCAATGGCCCCAGAAACTCGGGAAACCAATCCATACGCGCTCATGTGGTGCCCATTCTGCGGGCATGCGGAAGCTCATAAAGGCCTATTTACCGCTGCGGCTCTTATCACGAATGGCTCGGAATTCATCGCCCTCGTTCCAATTGGGCCATGTATCTGTCATCGCCAGCATCCGGCCCACGCGATAGTAAAACCGCAGGTCGGCCATCACGCCAGACCAGTCCCAATCCTCGTTGAATTCGTCTTTCGGGCTGTGATAGGCGTTTTTCTCATAATCCTCGGCGATCCTTTTCGCAGCCTCCTTGCCACCGGTCACCAGATCGTCGCCGCCCTCGAAATAGACCATCGGGACGCCCAATTTGGCGAAGCTAAAATGGTCGGAGCGATAGTAAAAGCCCTTCTCCGGGGTTGGCTCCATCTCAGGCGTGCGCCCCTCTGCCTTGGCAGCAGCATCGAGATAGGCATCGAGTTCGGATTTGCCCTTGCCGATAACGGTCAGGTTCTTGGCTGGGCCAGCCATGGAAAAGGCATCCATATTGACGCCGCCAACAGTTTTGCTGAGGGGGAATACTGGGTTCTCGGCATAATATTTTGAGCCGAGCAGTCCGCTTTCCTCTGCCGTCACCGCGAGGAACACGACGCTCCGGTCGGGCGCTCCGGCCTTGGTAAAGCCCTCGGCGAGCGCAACCAGCGCAGCAGTCCCGGTCGCGTTGTCGATCGCGCCGTTGCAGATATTGTCGCCATCGACCGGCGTACAGATCCCGAGATGATCCCAGTGAGCGGTGTAGAGTACATATTCGTCGGGGCGCTTTGCGCCCTTCAGCAAGCCAATGACATTCTTGCTTTTCTTCCGGCTGATCTCATTGTCGAAGCTGAACGACGCTGTCAGACCCAATGGCACGGCCTTGAAGCCTTTCGCTTTTGCCGCCGCCATCTGCTTGTCCAGATCCTGCCCGGCTGCTGCAAAGATTTCCTTCGCCACGTCCTTCTGGATCCAGCCATTCGCCAATGTCTGGCTTTTCCCTCCATCCTTGGACTGGGCAAGAAATTGCGGGCCGGTCCAGCTTGAATTGACGACGTTCCAGCCATAGGCCGCGGGCGCATCATCGTGAATAATCAGTACGGCGGCCGCGCCCTGCCGCGCAGCTTCCTCATATTTGTAGGTCCATCGGCCATAATAGGTCATCGCCTTGCCACCGAACGGACCATCCAGCCCCGTCATGTCGAAGTCTGGGTCATTGACCATGACAACGACGGTTTTGCCCTTGACGTCGACCCCGGCATAATCGTTCCAGCCTTTTTCAGGCGCGACGATGCCGTGGCCGACAAAAACCATATCGCTTTGGTCCACCGTGGTTTTCGGCGTCTCACGGTAGCTGCCAATTACAAACTCGCTGCCATAGGCAAAGGACATCGCCTTGCCCGACTTGTCCGCGACGCTTAGTGCAGAGACATTTTTGGCAAGTATTTCCACAAGTGGCACGTCCTGGGTCCAGCTCCCTCTGTTGCCAGGTTCCAGGCCGGCTTTCTTGAAACGATCTACAAGGTAGCTGACAGTCTTCTCCTCGCCAGCGGAACCTGGCGCGCGGCCTTCATAGCTGTCGAGTGACAATTCTTTCGTCACCGCTTTCATCGTCTCCTCCGAAAGCACCGGCACTTCGACTTCCGGTATGCTTGACGGTTGGACCGCGACCGGCGCTTCGGAAGCCTTGCAGGCAGTCAGCGCTAAAACGGCGATCAGGGCGAGCGACAGGGCGCGCATGGCTATCTCCTCTATTTGATACCTGCCTTGTGGCAGAGCGCTTGCTGCGGCTCAAACAAAAAAGGCGGCCCCGCGGAGCCGCCTGCTTTGTATCGATATGAACTTTATTAGCGAGAATAGAATTCGACGACCAGATTCGGTTCCATCTTCACCGGATAGGGCACTTCGTCGAGCGTCGGAATGCGTGCGAAGGTGACCTTGTCATTGCCATCGACAGCAACATATTCAGGAATGTCGCGCTCGGCGAGGCCTTGGGCTTCAATGACAAGCGCCATTTCCTTGGCCTTATTGCCAAGGCTGATGACATCGCCCACAGCAACCTGGCGGCTGGCAATATTGCACTTCACACCGTTAACACGGATATGGCCATGGCTGACGAGCTGGCGTGCCGCAAAAATGGTCGGTGCGAACTTGGCGCGATAGACTACCATGTCCAGTCGACGCTCTAGCAGGCCGATCAGGTTCTGCGAGGTATCGCCCTTCATGTTGGCCGCCTCGGTATAGGCGCGCTTGAACTGCTTTTCGGTCACGTCGCCATAATAGCCCTTGAGCTTCTGCTTGGCGCGCAGCTGTATGCCGTAGTCCGACAGCTTGCCCTTGCGGCGCTGACCGTGCTGGCCGGGGCCATATTCACGCTTGTTGACGGGTGATTTGGGGCGACCCCAGATGTTTTCGCCCATCCGGCGGTCGAGTTTATACTTCGAGCTTGTACGCTTCGACATTATCGAATTCCTTCAATTGCTATAACCATTTTGTTGACCTCTCTTGATCCGAAAACCGGTTCCCATTTTTCGGGAGAGGTCAATATGTCGCCAGTACCGCGCGATATGTGTAAACACACCGGACACCTGCTTCACTGGCATGCAGGGTCAATTGCGAAGGCGCGCCTATGGCGACAATGCAGCGATATGTCAACATCCGGCTCGACTTTGGGCGTGGCGAACCTTAAAGGCGCTGCCATGTTAAGCCGCGTTACGCCGAAAAGCCCTGAAGAATGTATGGAAATGCCTGACGTCCGGGCCGGCGTAGACGCTATCGACACTGCAATCATGGATTTGCTGGCGCAGCGCTTTGCCTATATGGAAGCTGCGGCGCGCATCAAGAGCGACCGCGATGCTGTCCGCGATGAGCGACGGAAAAAGGAGGTCATAGACAATGCACTTTCCAGGGCTTCCGAACTGGGCGTTCCCGCGTCATTGGTAGCCGAGCTTTGGGACAGGCTGGTTGAAGCGTCGATTGCCTATGAGTTCGATCGATGGGACGAACTGAACGCTAACGGCTAATCGGCCCGGCGATGTCGCGCCAGCGTCGTCAGCACGCCTCGCAAAGTACGCACTTCCAACGCGTTCCAAGCGGGCTTGGTAAGCAGGTTTCGCAAAGTCCGGCGCGTGACCGGCGCACGATCCAGCGGCGTGAAATAGCCGAGCGGTTCGAGCATGCTATCCAGTTGCTCGATCAGCCCGTCCAGTTCGAATTGCGATGCGGGCGGATCGAGATCGGTCTTTGGCGGGCTGGCAAGCGATTGGGTTTTCGACCATTCATAGGCGCAAAGGATGACGGCCTGCGCCAAGTTGAGCGAACCGAAGTCGGGATTTATCGGCACGGTGACAATCGAGCGGGCGACTGTAACCTCGTCGCTGTCGAGACCAGAACGCTCGGCACCGAACAAAATCGCACTTCGACCTGCATTTTGCAAGATTTCGCGCGCGGCAGCCTCAGGCGTGATGACCGGTTTTGTAATCCCGCGTTTGCGCACGGTCGTAGCATAAATGTTGCTTATATCGGCCGTTGCTTCCGCCAATGTGTCGAATACCTGTGCGTTGGCCAGCACGATATCCGCCCCGGAAGCAGCCGGTCCCGCTGCTGGGTTAGGCCAGCCATCGCGCGGCGCGACCAACCGCATTTCGGTCAGCCCGAAGTTGAGCATGGCGCGGGCCGCCTTGCCGATATTTTCGCCGAGTTGCGGGCGGACGAGGACGATGATGGGTGGGCTGGTGGCGGGGTCCTTCGAGACGACCCCTTTGACAGGCTCGGGGGCCTCCTCAGGATGAGCGGTAGTGATCAACATCCGCTCATCCTGAGGAGGGGCTGAGCCTGTCGAAGCCCCGTCTCGAAGGACTTTGGCTCTACTGGCCATGCGCTGGAGGTGCAGCCGATCTCCCGCGATCAGGGCGTCTTTTTTTCGTCTCGACCAGCCTTTGATCTGTCGTTCGGCTGCGAAAGCGTCTTCTCTTGTCGTGAATGTTTCGGCCCAAACAAGCTCCACCGGCCGCTTGTCAAATGTATAACAGGTGGGGTAGTAGCCGCTGGAATGTTGCTCGATCCGCTGCTCCAGATCGTCGGTATGCCCGGTATAATAACTTCCGTCGGCGCATCGCAGAATATATGTCCAGAAACTCATTTTTGTGCCGCTTCGACCACGCTCCCGGCGAAATCCTCAAAGTCCTTGGCCTCGCTGAAATCCTTGTAGACGGACGCGAAACGGATGTAGGCCACGCTGTCGAGCGCCTTGAGGCCTTCCATCACAAATTCACCTATACGTTTGGATTCGATTTCGCTTTCGCCGAGGGTCTCCAATTGGCGCTGGATCGCGGACGCAAGCCTTTCGATCTGGATATTGTCGACCGGCCGCTTGCGGCAGGCCACCGACAGTGATCGTTCCAGTTTTTCCCTGTCGAAGGTTTCGCGTTTGCCCTCTGTCTTGACGACAGTCAGTTCGCGCAACTGGATGCGTTCAAAGGTCGTGAACCGCCCGCCGCACCCTTCGCACTGTCTACGCCTGCGGATTGCACTATTATCCTCGGTTGGACGGCTGTCCTTTACCTGGCTGTCATCATGTCCGCAAAAAGGGCAGCGCAATTATTTGTTTTCCTGATTCTTTTTCTTGTTCACATGGCGATAGGCCACAATGCCTGCACCGATTAGCGCACCTGTGGCAAGTCCGATTGGTGCAATCACAGCGGCAGCGGCGCCGATCGCAGCCCCACCGGCGACCTTCTTGACTGTATCCTGATCTGCCAGGTGCTTGCCCGTATGATAGGCATCTTTGGTAGCACCCCAAAGCTCATCCGCAGCCTCGCCAACATAATGCTTTGCCTGATTGGGAAAGCTTTCGGCCGCGCGCTGTTCGGGCGTTTTCGATCCGCATTGCGGGCAGAATTTGGTGCCTTCCTGATATTCGAAATCACACTCGTTGCAATATAGTGACATGGTCTGTTTCCCTTCTGTGTATTAGATGGGTAAGTCACCTATATAATTCAAGACGGATAGATTGGGAAGCGCGCACAAAGTGCTTCGGCTTCATCCTTGATGCGCGCCTCGACCTGGCCGTCGCCAGCCTCGCCATTATGGCGCAAGCCTTCAACGACATCGGCAATCATGCGGCCGATCTGTCGGAATTCAGCAGGGCCGAAGCCGCGCGTTGTGCCGGCGGGCGTGCCGAGGCGCAGGCCGGAGGTTACGAACGGTTTTTCGGGGTCGAAGGGAATGCCGTTCTTGTTGCAGGTGATCGACGCGCGGTCGAGTGCATGCTCGGCATGCTTGCCCTTGGCCTGCTTCGGGCGAAGGTCAACGAGCATCAGATGGTTGTCGGTGCCACCGGAGACAATGTCCAGCCCCTGTTCCTGCAGGCTGGAGGCGAGAGCCTTTGCATTTTCGCAGATGCTTGCGGCATAGCTCTTGAATTCCGGCTTCATCGCATCGGCAAAGCATACGGCCTTCGCCGCAATGACGTGCATCAGCGGGCCGCCCTGAAGACCAGGGAATATCGCCGAGTTCATCTTCTTGGCAATTGCCTCGTCGTTCGACAGAATCACACCAGAACGGGGTCCGCGCAGCGATTTGTGCGTCGTTGTAGTCGTGACGTGAGCATGTGGCACCGGAGAGCTATGCGCGCCACCCGCGACCAGTCCGGAGATATGCGACATGTCGGCCATCAGATAGGCACCGATTTCATCGGCAATCTCGCGGAAGCGCGCCCAGTCCCAAGGTCTGGAATAAGCGGTACCGCCGCAAATGATAAGCTTCGGTTTCGTTTCGCGGGCGACGCGAGCAACTTCGTCCATGTCGATCAAATGATCGTCGCGGCGTACACCATAGGCGACCGGATTGAACCATTTGCCCGACATGTTGACCGGCGAGCCGTGCGTCAAATGACCGCCCGAATTGAGGTCGAGTCCCATGAAGGTATCACCCGGCTGAAGCAGCGCAAGGAACACTGCCTGGTTCATCTGGCTGCCACTATTGGGCTGCACGTTTGCAAATTCGCATCCGAACAGCTTTTTCGCGCGCTCGATGGCGATCGTTTCGATCTCGTCGACATATTCGCAGCCGCCATAATAACGCTTACCTGGATAACCCTCCGCATATTTGTTGGTAAGGACGGAACCGGTTGCCTCCAGCACTGCCCGGGAGGTTATATTTTCCGAAGCGATCAGTTCGATTTTGTCCTGTTGGCGACCCAATTCCTTGTCGATCCAGCCAGCGATTTCCGGATCGCGTTCGGCCAGGCTTTGCGTGAAAAATCCGTTGGACCGAATGTCATTGGCGGCGGCGCTGCTCATGCTGGCTCCTTGGTGGTGCTTGGATTTGAAAGTTTGTCGACGCGGCGTTGATGGCGGTCCCCGCCAAAACCGGTCGAAAGAAATGTATCGACGCAGGCCTTGGCCATTTCGGCACCGATCAGGCGCGCGCCCATCGCAATGACATTTGCGTCATTATGTTCACGGGCCAGTTTCGCCGAGAGCGGCTCGGAAACCAGCGCGGCGCGTGCGGCGGGGTTGCGATTTACTGCAATCGAAATGCCGATACCGGATCCGCAAAGTGCCACGCCGTACTCGGCGTCGCCGGACGCAATTTTTTCGGCGAGTTTGTATCCATAATCCGGATAATCGACCGAGCTGTCGTCGTGCGGCCCAAGGTCGTTCACGTCATGTCCGCCTTCCCGCAGATGTTCGATCAACGCCGATTTCAACGCGAGCGCGGCATGGTCCGAGGCGATGGTAATCTTCATGGCGCTCCCTTAGTGGAGGGGCGTCAAAATTGCCATGACATAATTGCCCGATTGCGCGGCTTATCCACGATCTTTATGCGGGTCGAATGGCCAACCTCATTCTGTCGATCGCGACCTTCGCTGCCATCCTGCTGCTAGTTGGCGCCTGGAAACGGTGGAGAGGAGAAGGGGCTGGCAAGCAAATGTGGCTGATGATCGTCGCGGCGCTGGTGATTCTTGCCAATATTGCCATCTGGGTCGTGCCTGATGACAAGGGGCAATCACTCGTGACCGGGGCAGCCGACCAACCGTAGAATGTTTTCACGCGGAGGCGCAGAGGGCGCAGAATTCATGGAAAGCGACTTTGTCGCGGGTCAGATTCTCTTCAATCTCCACGCCTCTGCGTAAACCACACTCACTTGATCGGCGAATTCGGATCCAGCCTGAAATCGAGATAATTGTTCACCGACGCCATCAACATATCCATTTCATTTTCATAAAAATGATTGGCTCGCGGAATTTCGTCGTGGTGGATGGTGATGTGCCGCTGCGTGCGAAGCTTATCGACGAGCTTCTGCACCGCATTTGGATTTACCACCTCGTCATTCACACCCTGGATGATGATACCCGACGAAGGGCAGGGTGCCAGAAAGCTGAAATCATACATGTTGGCGGGCGGGGATATCGAAATGAATCCACGGATTTCAGGGCGGCGCATCAGAAGCTGCATGCCGATCCATGCGCCGAAACTGAAGCCTGCAATCCATGTAGTCGATGCTTCCGGGTGAAAGCTCTGCACCCAATCGAGCGCCGAAGCTGCATCGGACAGTTCGCCGATACCATTGTCGAACTCGCCTTCGCTGCGCCCGACACCGCGAAAGTTGAAACGCAGCACGCCGAAACCGCGCGCAACGAAGGTCTTGTAAAGATTTTGGGTGATCCGGTCGTTCATCGTCCCACCCGCCTGCGGGTGGGGATGCAGGATCATCGCCACGGGCGCGCGCGGACGTGGGGGCGGGGAGAAACGGGCTTCGAGACGGCCTTCGGGACCGGGAATGGCGATGGCGGGCATGTGTGTTTTTCGATTCTAAGACTGCTGGCGCGCGCGGCCCGGTGGTTCAGGCTTTGCAGGAAGTGGAAGCGCTATATAGAAGCAGTCTCGATTTTCGCAACTATCATGGAAACCACCCGATCCAGTAATGGCCCACCACCCACGCATATATCTCGATCACGCTGCCACTACTCCGGTGATCCCCGCGGCGCGTGAAGCCATGTCTGAAGCAATGGCGCGCTGGGCTAATCCGTCGAGCCCGCACAGCGAGGGCAGGGCGGCGCGGGCAGCGCTGGAGGATGCGCGCGCACGGATTGCGGCGGCGCTGGGCTGGGATGGCGAAGTCATCCTGACCAGCGGTGCGAGCGAGGCGATTGCAATCGGACTGCGCGGCAGCGAGGCAATCACCAGTGCAGTTGAACATGAGGCCGTGCTGGCGGCGGCCGGAGCAGCGCGGTTACCCGTCAATTCGGACGGATATGTGGATTTCGATTCAATCAGCAAGGCGGAACGCTATGCCGTTCAGTCCGTCAATAGTGAAACCGGCATTATCCAGCCGATCATCGAAGTGGCAGCTGCAGTGCGTAACGCAGGCGGAACGCTGTTTGCCGACTGCTCGCAAAGTGCCGGGAAGCTTCCATTGCCCGATGCCGACCTGATCGCTGTGTCGGCGCACAAATTGGGCGGGCCACCGGGAATAGGTGCATTGCTGACGCGTAATCTGGGATTGTTGTCGCCAACGGGGGGGCAGGAGCAAGGCTATCGCCGCGGCACCGAAAATCTGCCGGGGGCGATTGGGTTTGCAGTGGCCCTTGAATCACACATCGTCCCCGAAAAGGCAGAGAAATTAAGGGGTGAAATGCAAAGCTCCCGAGGTTCCCGCCTACGCGGCAATGACACTATGGTTGAATTGCGGACATTGCTTGAAACCCAAATCAATGCAGCAGGCGGTGAAATAGTCGCAGCGCAGAGCAACCGCCTCGCCACCATCGGCGGTTACCGCATGCCTGGTGTTGCCGCATCAAGCCAGCTCATTAATTTTGACATGGCCGGAATAGCGATATCAGCGGGCAGTGCTTGTTCCTCGGGGACGCTGAAAACCAGCCATGTCCTCGGCGCGATGGGCTGGACCGACAAGCCTGCGTCAGAAGTCATCCGTGTGAGCTTCGGGTCGCAAACGACCAAGGCAGAAATTGAACGCTTTGTTGAAGTTTGGCAAAGCATCTCCTCGCGGGCAAAGGTCGCATGATTTATCTGGATTATCAGGCGACGACCCCGCTGGCTCCCGAAGCGTTTGCGGCAATGGAGCCTTGGCTGAAAGACCATTTCGCCAATCCGCACAGCGCACATGCGCCGGGCAGGGCGGCGGCAGCAGCCGTGGAAGCGGCGCGTGAGCAGGTGGCTGGGTTGCTGCCGACGGGCGGTCGGGTGATTTTCACTGCTGGTGCGACAGAGGCATTAAATCTGGCCATCAAGGGTTGCAGGTTGCCGGTCGTCGCGGCGGCAACCGAACATGCTGCGGTGCTGGACTGTGTAGAGTTTCTGGGTGGTGAAGTCCTCCCTGTCGGTAACGATGGACTTGCTACAGGCTTGCCAAAGGCCAAGGCGTTGTTCGCTGCCATGCTGGTCAACAACGAAATCGGGACAATCCAGCGGGTATCACACTTGTCTGCCCAGGCGCATTCCGAGGGTGGATTGTTCCTGTGCGACGCCGTACAGGCCTATGGCCGCATGCCGATCCCGGACGGCCCGGACATGATCGCAATATCCGCACACAAAATCCACGGACCCAAAGGCATTGGGGCGTTATGGGTGCGCGACGGGGTTTCGCTGGAGCCACTTATCCACGGAGGTGGACAAGAGCAGGGCTTGCGTTCGGGTACCCTGTCGCCGGCGCTGTGTGCCGGATTCGGTGCTGCAGCCCAATTGGCAGCAGAGCGGATGGAAGATGACACGGTGCACGTTGCGGCGTTATGGGATCGGGCCGTATCTGCTTTTTCAGGCTGGACCATCAACGGTCCGACCATGTGCCGCTACAGGGGCAATCTCAATATCCGCCGCGATGGGATCGATGTTGCCCGCTTGATGTCCGAATGCCGCAATATTGCATTTTCGGCAGGCTCAGCCTGTGCGAGTGGCTCTGGTCGTCCAAGCCACGTGCTGCGCGCTATCGGCTTGACCGATGCACAAGCCAAAACTTCGATCCGTCTCGGCTTTGGCCGCTATACGACTGTGGAAGAGATTGATATTGCAACTGCAACCATCAACCGCGCGGCAGAGGCTATGTTATGATCAAGGTGACCTTCATAAGCCCGGACGGTCAAGCGCATCTGGTCGACGCAGAGGCTGGCATGGATTTGCTCGACGTCGCCCAAGCGGCAGGTCAGCCGCTGGAGGGCACCTGCGAAGGCCAGATGGCTTGTTCGACATGCCATGTCATTGTTGACAAGGATTGGTTCGAAAAGCTCCCACGCGCGGTGGAGGATGAAGAGGATATGCTGGACCTGGCCAGCGGTGCGCGACGGACTAGCAGGCTGTCCTGCCAGATCGTTTTGACCGAAGAACTGGACGGAATGGTTGTACACATCCCGGCGGAAAGCCGGAACATGCAGGGAATTTAGAGGCTTCACTTCCCATTCACACAAAAGTGCCTATATAGGTCGGTGCCGGGTTCGCCCGGCTATGGCGATAAATTGCGATGTGCAATAGATGCAGCGGACCCGGGGGCGGTACCCGGCAGCTCCACCAAAATCCCTGGCTTTCAGGGGTCCTGAAGGGGCTGAACTAGGATCGACGTGCGTTGAAAAGCATTGTTTTCGCCCGGCATGAATAAGCCGTGAAATGGTTCAAAACTCATAAGTGCCAACGATAACGAAGCACTTGCTCTCGCAGCATAATCCAAGGGCCTCACGGTCCTAGATTATCCTAACAGAACGCGGCCGAACCGGCCGGGCAACAGAAAGGTTACAGCGGCTGCCTCCGGAGCCGGGCAACAGAATCCGGAGGACTTACTCTACAGCGAAAGTCTGGTGCAGCTCCACCGCTTCGAGCATCTTTGCTGCAGCAATGAACACCGCGACCGTGCACAGCACAAAGAACATCTTTCCGACATTGCCGGGATACTGGACCATGTAATCCTTACCCCGTTCCGCTGCGCCAAGACCGAGCGCGTAGGTAACAAGAAAGACCTCCAATTTGGTCTTGATCTGGAACAGGCGCGCGAGCTTTTTCATAGTTAAGAATAGCTAAAGCAACCCCCGTGCCAACAGCAGAAGTGCTGGCTTTCGATGGTTAATGTGCGATCGACCTGTAAAGGATGCCGACGGTCAGGAGAGCTCGCTCAAGCCGCATGCTTCAAGAAGCGCCAGTCGCGCGGCTTGGACTTGGTTTATCAAACCGGCATCGCCCAGTTGTTCGGGCGAAATGCTTTCCGGCCAATGACGGGCAATGACCTCCGCAATAATGTCCAGTTTTGTCTCATCTGCGATAAATCGCTGATCGACAGTCACTGGGTCGGCTACCACCCGCAGGCGCAGGCAGGCGGGGCCGCCGCCATTGGCCATCGACTGGCGCACATCGACCGGTACCAGTTTGCGAATCGGGCCGTTGCCGGCGACCATTTCCGAAAGCCATCCCCACACCCGCTCGTTCGTCTCGGCCTCGCTGGGCAGGATGAGGGCCATACCGCCAGCGGGCAAGGTGACCAGTTGCGCGTTGAAGAGATAGCTCTGGATGGCATCTGCAAGGCTAACGCGGTCGGCGGGCACAATGACAATCTCTGCTTCGGGCATGAGTCGTTTGATGTCGGCATAGGTTTGCTCCGGGAACTCGAACGCCTGCTCATGCGCGAACAGGACCCGCTCATTGGCCACGGCCACGACGTCATTATGGAACGCGCCTGCGGCAATCGCGGTTTCGGACTGCTGTACGAACAGAGTGCGGGCCGGATCGAGACGGTGTGCACGCGCGATGGCTTTGGACGATTCGATATGTTGGCGCGCAGGGAACGGACCGCCAGCCTTGCCATATACGAAAATCTCAACGCCGGGCTGGTCGTGAGCCGTACAAAGACGCATGAAATTTGCTGCGCCTTCATCCCCATAGGGCGGCGGGACCGGCCCGTGCACTCTGAAATATTCCGGATCGGCAAAGGCAAGCTTCAACTGTGCCAGCGTACCGGTCCATTCATGGCTGCGATGTGCCATAGTGAGCAGATTGGCTGCGGATAGGTGACATTTGCGATCCGCTGTGTCCGGTGCAGGCGATACCGTGGCCGCGTTGGCGGCCCACATCGCGGAAGCGGAGAAGGCCGCAGCCCGGATATGCGGTTCAGCATTTGCCATGTCGGTCGCAAGCCCGTTGAGCCAGGCATTGTTCGGTCGGTCGAGCGGCATGAAAAATCCCTGCGCCAGCCCCAGTCGCAAATTGGCGCGCATTTTCTCGATGCCCTGCAAGGCCGCAGCGCGTGGTTGCGATATGGCACCGGCGTTGTTGGTCGATGCGATATTGCCAAGGCTTAGTCCGGCGTAATTGTGGCTTGGCCCGATTATGCCGTCAAAGTTTATTTCCCGCAGCATCCTACCACCTTGCCACTTCGGTTACCTGGTCTCCGACCGAAATGCCGAGCGTAGCGGCGCTCACTTCATCGAGCGAAATCCCACCATCGCGCGGCGCACACCATCCATAAGCCGCCTTGAAATCATGCAATCGCCCAACAGTCAGCAGCTTCTTTTCACCTCCGATATGCTCTCCCAGCGTTTCACTGATTTCGACAATCTCGACATCTCTGGCCTCGCGAATACTTCGGATCTGGTCGGTGCGTGCTGTCATCGTCGGACCGCCGTCAAAAATGTCGACATAGTTTTCCCAGGCAAAGCCCTCATTTTCAAGCATTCGCATTGCTGCGCGACCCGATGGATGTGGCACACCGATTACGCTCTTGGCACTTTCCGGGAGCATCGCGATGTAGACCGGATGCTTGGGCATAAGGTCGGCAATAAACTGGTTGCCGAATTTTGCGTTGAACTCGTCGGCTTCCTGGAAATTCATCCCGAAAAAGCGACCGGCGACACCGTCCCAGAAAGGCGAACCGCCCGCCTCGTCGATAACGCCGCGTAACTCCGCGATGGTGCGGTCGGCAAATCGCTCGCGGTGGTTGCGGATAAACAGATAGCGGCTGCGCGCGATCAACATGCCCAGTCCGCCTGCGCGTTCCCCCGGATGCAGGAACAGCCCGCCGACTTCGGTAGTGCCTTCCAGATCGGTCGATAGATTGAGGATGTCGGCGCGGAATGTGCGGCCAAGTTCTTCGCTATGCTGCGTCAGGGCACCAATGCGATAGCTGTAAAATGGCCATTTCTGGCCGACCTTGCCGAATATCTGGCAGGTGCCCCGCACCTCAAGGGTTTTGGTGTTCTGCAACACGAATACATACAGATCATCGGCGACGTCGTCACCTGAACGGCTAAAGCCGGCGACCGACCTTTCCAGTTTGGCGGTCAGGGCTTTACGATCAGGCGGCAGGTTGGTGAACCCGCCGCCGGTGCGCTTCGCCATCTCGTAGATAGGTTGCAAATCGTCCATTTTTGCCGGACGGATGATAAAACTCATAAGGCCCCTTTTGCTGCTATGCGCATGATGGTCAGCGCCGACAGGCGCGCGCGCTCGACCAGACTTTCGATGATGAGAAATTCGTCGGCGCTGTGAATGCTGCCCCCACGGACGCCCATCGTGTCGACGACCGGCACTCCGCACGCCGCGATATTGTTGCCATCGCACACGCCGCCCGTGGATTTCCATGCGACATCAAGTCCCAGATCTGCGCCGCACGATTTGACGAGGCTGAACAACCTGGCGGAGCCTTCGTCAATTGGCTTGGGCGGCCGACCGAAGCTACCGTGCAGATGCACCGACACCTCATGTTCAATGGTTATTTCCGCAACTATTTTGCGCAGCAATTTTTCGGTTTCGATTACATTTTCGGGGGTTTTGGGGCGGAAATTGACCCGCAGAACGGCATGGTCTGGAACGACATTATTGGGGCTGCCGCCTTCGATCCTTGCCGGATTTACCGAAAGACCGGCCCGGGTAAGCGACTTTAATCGCAACGCGAGATCGGCGGCCGCCACCACAGCGTTGCGGCCCTCGTCAGGATTGCGTCCGGCGTGGGCGCTTTTGCCGGTGAGGATGACAGAGAAGTTCCCGCTGCCCGCGCGTTCGCCTGCAAGCGTGCCGTCAGGCAATGCGGGTTCGTAGGTTAACGCAGCGAGCTTACCTTGTGCAAGCTCGGCGATCAGCGGAGCTGAGGACGGAGAGCCGACTTCCTCGTCGCTGTTGATCATAACCTGATACCCGACGCGGTCGAATTCAGGCATGCGTTCGGCGGCTGTGAGCGCAGCAAGCATCACCGAGATGCCGCCCTTCATGTCCGCTACGCCGGGTCCGTTGAGGATGCCATCCTCAAGCCAACGTTGTTCCTGAAAGCTGTGGTCGGCACCAAAGACCGTATCCATATGGCCCGTGAAGAGCAGTTGCACCGAAGCTTCAGGCCGGACGGTCAGGACGAGGTGGCTTCCATGCTCAACGATTTCGATCGCGCCGTCACTGCGCACTTTTTCAACCGGTTCAGGAGTTCTAAGCTGCAGATCACCAGGCAGTGACGCAAAGCTATCGGCGAGCATATCAGCGGTCGCCTTCAGCCCTGCCAAATTTCCCGAGCCACTGTTTGTTGCGGCCCAATGCTGCACCCGTGCCAGCATCGGATCATGTTCAATCCGTTCCAGCGCGGCATGTTCTGATGGGGTCAGATTTTGCATCCATCGCCTTTAGCCGCGCCCAATGCGAAGCGCCACCCCTAGCGATGCTAGCAGAGTTGACGGGCCAACAGGCACCATTCGGCAATATCGACCGTCTCGGGCCTTCGGTCGGGCGCGATCCCTGTCGCCTCCAGCGCGTCCAACGCGCCAGGCACTCCCTTCAAACTCTGTCGCAGCATTTTGCGCCGCTGGCCGAATGCGGCAGCGGTGAGTTTTTCGAGCGTCGTCATTCGCACATCGCGGGGTGCAGCAACTGGTGTGATATGCACGACCGCCGACATTACCTTCGGCGGCGGGGTAAAGGCCGAACGATGAACCGGCATCGCTATCTTGGCAGTGGCCCGCCACTGCGCCAATATCGCAAGGCGCCCATAAGCATCGGTGCCCGGTGCGGCAACGATACGGTCGGCAACCTCGCGTTGAAACATCAAGGTCAGCGATTTCCATTCGGGAGGCCATTTCTCGCCAGCTAGCCATCCGACCGCAAGAGCGGTGCCAACATTATAAGGTAGGTTGGAAGCAATGTGAAATGGCGCGCCGATCTCTTCATGGGGATCGATCTTCAACGCATCGCCCTCGATCACGCGCAACTGGCCCGGAAATGCGTCCGACAGTTCTGCGAGCGCAGGCAGGCAACGACGGTCCCTCTCGACGGCCAATACGCGGGCACCGGCACGGAGCAACGCTCGGGTAAGGCCTCCTGGGCCGGGACCGACTTCATACACATGTTCACCCGCCAACGGACCGGGTACAGCGGCAATCCTGTCGAGCAGCTGTTCATCGAAAAGGAAATTCTGGCCTAATGCTTTGCTGGCCGACAAGCCGTGCCGTGCAATGACCTCGCGCAAGGGAGGCAAATTCACCCCGCGCATCTTGCGTCGGCTTGGATCCGGTTTAGAGCCGCCATTTCTGCCATCTTTATTGCAGCAATCATGGATTCTGGCGATGCCTTATCCTGCCCGGCGATCGCAAATGCAGTGCCATGGTCGGGCGATGTGCGAACCACCGGAAGGCCTAGAGTTATGTTGACTGCTTCGAAGAAATACAGCGTTTTCAGTGGGATAAGCGCTTGGTCGTGATAAGCGCACAGGGCTGCATCATAATGCGAACGCGCTTCTGCATGAAACATCGTGTCGGCGGGCAGGGGACCGATAATGTCATAACCCTCGTTCCGGATATGCTCGATGGCTGGACCGAACAGATCGATTTCCTCGCGACCCATATTGCCGGACTCACCAGCGTGCGGATTGAAACCGGCCACGGCAAGCCGCGGACGGGCGATACCGAAATTGCGTTGCAGCCCCTTGGCGGTGGCGCGCAATCGTTGCCGGATAAGGCGCGGCTCAAGTTTCCCTGCGACCGAGGCGAGCGGGATATGCGTGGTCATTGGCACCACGCGCAAGTCGGGACCAGCAAGCATCATTACCGCATGATTGCGCGAAACACCGCATCTTTCTGCAATAAACTCGGTCTGCCCCGGATGGGTGAAGCCGACTGCGTAAAGCTGCGCTTTGGATACAGGACCCGTCACAAGACCAGCGGCTACGCCTGTGCGGGCAAATCCCACAGCCAGTTCCAGCGCCTGGTAGGCGCAATGGGCGCCATCGAGTGAGGGTTCGCCGGGGACGACCGCTTGCCCATCGTGAACGTGCAACACCGGCAACGCGCTTTCGAAGACGGCGGCTGCTTCCGAAGGATCGCTTATGCGCTGTGTCGGCCCGGACCAATGCGGCGCAAAGCTGGCAATGTCGCCAATGGCAAAGAATGGCGGGAGAGCGTTTTGCACCCGTCCGTCCCAGGCCTTGCCAATGATTTCCGGGCCAATCCCGGCTGGGTCGCCGCTCGACACGGCCAGCGGCAGTGACAGGCCGCCAGCCATGGTCTAGTTATATTCGATGATGGCGTCGCGACGCAAATCGCGCAGATAGATACGAGCGCGCTTGTTGACCCGCTCTTCTTCCAATCGCGACATGATCTCGTCGAAGGATTCCGACGCCGCCTCTTGCGGCGCGTCGCGACCGCAAACAACGAAAACGCGCACGCCGTCCTCGAGTGAGCCGTAAGGCGGTGTCGACTGGCCGACCTGAAGCTCTAACATCACCTGCTGCAGCGGCCCGGGCAGATCGCGTACCTTGATCCCGTCGCGGTTCACAACGTCGGCGCCGAGTTGCTGCGCCATTTCGTCAGCCGCACCACAACCATTGATTTTTCGTGTTTCTTCGCTGAATCGTTGAACCAGCGGCGTTACCTGGGCCTCGGTCGTCCCTTTCGGAAAGCTGATGGCAATCTGCTTCAGGCTAAGGACTGAATCTCGCGGGTCGGATGTCGCAACCTGGCGCTTGTCAATAAGCAGCAGGATGGAAATGCCGCCGGGTGATGGCACCGCAATTACCTCATTCGGCCCCATATTGGCTGCGGCGTTGGCAAGCGACTGAGGCAACTGCGCGAGCGACAGCCACCCAAGGTCCCCGCCGACCGATGCGGTCGAAGCTTCGGAAAACTGCCTCGCATAGGCTACGAAGTTTCCGCCTTGACGAAGCTGATCCATGATCTTCTTCGCATTTTCGGCAACCGCTTCCTGTGTTTCGGGTGTGGTGGACAAATAGATTTCGCCTAGCCGGTATTCGGTTGTCCCCTTGGTGGCCTTGATGCGTTCGATGATCGCATTCACTTCGTCATCGCTGACATTTGCCGACGGACGAACATTGCGCGACAGCAGGCGGCTCCATGACAGTTCACCCTTGATCTGACGCTTCAACGTGGCGACTGATGATCCGATAGAAGCCAGATATTTCTCGACCTCATTTGGCGGGCGGTTGAAGTTCTGCTGAGCCACGCGGTTGAAATACTGGTCCACCTCGGCGTCGGTAACCTCAATCTCATTGGCCGCTGCTTCCTGGATCTGGAGCGTTTCATCGATAAGATTCGTGAGTATCTGCGCGCGAAAACGCGAAACCTCTTCGGGGGGAAGCTGATTATTGTTGGCTGCCACAATCAGGGCCAGCCGGTGGTCGATATCGGTACCGGTGATAATCTCTCCATTTACCTGCGCAGTCGCGCGGCGGACATTTGGGTCATTTTGCCCGAATAATCTCTGGCCGTCCGGGATATCCAGCCGTGCCTCGGGTGCGGCCTCATCGGCGACGGTCTGTGCGACCAACGGCGTCAATGCAGTGACGGTCGCCAGAACGGCAGCAACAGAAAGACGCTTGGAAAACTTCATCGATACTAATCCAGTACAAAGGTCTATTTGGTGGGGGAAATAGACAGGCACTGCTGAACAGCAGATGAGCAGTGCCGGTTCCAACCCCCTTATATGGGGCTTGCCTTACACACCCAGATTGCGAAATGCCAGCCGGAACAGGAAGCTGTTTCCACGTTGCGAATCTCCGACCGGCTGATAATCGCGACGCCATGTGAGACTGAGTGACAGGCAGTCGTCGTCATAGGCAACGCCAAGGCGATGACGAATCGGGTCAAAGCCATCTGCCAGCGAGGTCGGGTCTTCTGTGGCGTCGGTCAGGTCGATGATGGTCGACCCGAATACCGACCAGTACCGCGCTACCCTTATGCGGCCTGCCAGACGGACTTCTTCCCTGTCCCTCAGATCCTCGAGCGTCGGCCCTATGTTGCGGTTCAACTTGAGATAACCCGCCTGCAAATAGGTACTGCGCGATCCGATAGTTGCATCTATTTCGTTCCGGCGAATGGCCAGGCTGTCCTTGTCCAACCGGAACCGGTGGGTAAGTTTGACAAAATCCCTGAAGCGAAGGTCGGTGCGCCCGACAATGTCCGACACCTTGTCCGATAATCCCGTGCCATCAGGCAGGATCGAGGCACGATCTGAAAGTCGGTAACTTTGGCCGATGGTGAAATCGGCCGTGAAATTCTGCGTGCGCAGCGACCAGTCGAACCCATAGGTTATCCGGGCATTGTCTTCAAACCTGTCATAACCCGGGAAACGGTTCAGCGCGAAAAGGTTGCTGTCTTCAAGATCAACGGCGCGAGAATCCTCATTCGGCACTTTCAAATTCGAGATCGTTGGTGCGGCGACAAACTGCACCCGCGGCGTCAATATTTGCGTGCCGCCGAATGCCTCTCCGACGAATGGCCATTTGACATCCGCAGCTGCTGCAAAGATACCGCGCCCCTGCCAGCCCCGGTCACCGCGATAAATGATCGTCGCGGTGCTGGCATTTTCGTCGCTATGGTAGACGTCGCCGCGTCCCATGAGTGTGAAGGTCACTTCCTGACCCAATCCGGTCAATTTCCGCAAATCCCATTTGGCTGATGCAAAGGCCCGCTGCGTATCCTGCCCGCCGGTTCGACCGATGGCCAGACTGTTGGCCTGCAACTGGATCTTTCCGCCCAAGACCGGGTCGTCGAAGCGCAGACGATAATCGATCTCGGGCAGTGCAATCGGGGCCTGCCCCTGATTGTCGCCTGTGCGGAGTGTCTGCACCGCCCAGCCGGCGAGCGAGAAATAACTGTCGACGCCTATACGCTCGGCGGCAAATGTGGAACGCAACCGGTCGTCGCGGCTGATGTCGTAGCGACGCAGAAAAGTGCGGTCGGAGGCATAGCGTCCGGATGCAGAGACCGACCAATATGGATCGAGTTGGAAACGGCCGGTTCCCTCGACATAACCGCGAAACACGTCGCTTCCGGTGGCGATCACCGCGCCACTGGTGCTAATCCGGTTACTGTAGGTCCCGTAGGCAGCGATCTCGAAAGCACCTTTTTTCTCCAGCGATCGGAATTTGACCTGGCCCAGAGGTGCCGCATCTGAGAACGCTGTTACCGATGCGGTGAGATCGCGATTTTGCGCCATCCGCCAATAATAGCTTTGCTCGATTTCCACGCCGTTGTTGCGTGAAAAGCCGATCGACGGCACAAGAAATCCGCTTCCTGCCTTGGCATCCACAGGGTGAGACAGAAAGGGCAATGGAATGACCGGCAGTCCGAACAGCTCTATCCGCGCGCCTTCATATTTGACGCGTTTTCGGGTCGGGTCGTAAACAACCTTGACTGCTTTTACTTCCCAGCTCGGCTTTTTCGGGCAGCCATCCGGGCCCTCGACCTTGCAAGCGGTATAGGCTGCATAATCCAGCGTATAGATGCCATCCCGGCGTTCGCCGCGCTTTGCCGCGAGCCTGCTTTCATCGGCCAGCACGACGAGAAGATTTTCGATGACGCCGTCTTTGAGTGCATCCGTTAAAGTAATTTTATCGCCATAAGCGACGTCGCCCTCAGGTCCGACTGCCCTTATGCTGCCTTCGGCCGTGACCTCGCCACTTGTGCGGTTCCAGACAATCGTATCGGCACGAACCGTATAGCCATCGCGGTTGACGATCACATCGCCCCTTGCAGTGACGATTTCCGTATTGGAGTCATATTCGACCGTCGCTGCCGAAAAGCCGATCTGGTCGCCCGATGCTTGATCGGATGGTTCCGCTTCCTGTGCGACAGCAACGGCCGGCACAGACACACAGCCGAGCAGCAATGACGCCAGCAATAGCCGGGACGAAAGGGGCCGGGGGACAGGGATATTCATAAAAGTGGAATGTCCTTTATCGCCGCGATGGCCGCTGGTCCACCCATCTTGCCGCGCATCGCTGTATATGCGGTTAACGGACCGGAAAGCACGCCCATCTTTTGCTTTAATCCTTCGCCCGATTGGGACTATAGAGCGCGTCGAATAATCACCTGCAGCGGAAAGGCTGACCATTTCCATGAAGATCGAATTCGCCAATGCGCGACCCGCAGAAGCCGATGTGCTCGCTTTCTTCGTAACCAAAAGTAGTTTCGATGGATTTCAGTTCCCGTTGCAAAATGCCCAAATGGTGCACGACACCGCGAAGCTTGCTCGCTTCAAGGGCGACGCAGGGCAGAGCTTCCTGCTGATTGCGGAGGAAGATGGAAAGCTGGTGCGGATCGTCTTGCTCGCTGTGGCCGAGGGCGACGCGGGCGATTACCAGAAGGCCGGCGGAGATATCATTGCCAAGGTCCAGACCTCGGGCGCGACGCACGTCGCGATTCACGCGGAAAACCTGTCGG
The DNA here is from genome assembly GCA_016742125.1 of Sphingomonadaceae bacterium. Classification (GTDB taxonomy): domain Bacteria; phylum Pseudomonadota; class Alphaproteobacteria; order Sphingomonadales; family Sphingomonadaceae; genus Sphingorhabdus_B. The sequence continues at coordinate 23,067 of JACVCM010000041.1, forward strand.
CCAAAGCGGCGGCGGAAGCAGCTTATGGCGCAACCCTTCGCAACTGGCGTATGGATAAATATCGCACGAAATTGGCGGAGACTTCGAAACCCACGGTGCAGGCAGTGACAGTCGTCGGTGCGGCTGCGGAAGCGGCGGCATTGTGGCCGAGCTATGCCGCCATAGCGGAGGGTGTTGCGCTGACCAAGGAACTGGTGACCGAGCCCGCAAATATCATTTACCCGGAAAGCTTTGTCGAGCGCTGCCAACATCTGAGAGATCTCGGCGTCGAGATCACCGTCCTCGACGAAAAGCAGATGGCGGAGCTCGGCATGGGGGCACTGTTGGGGGTGGCACAGGGTTCGCGGCGTCCCGCGCGGATGCTGGTGATGAAATGGGATGGAACGGGCGGGAAACAGGAACGTCCGGTGGCATTTGTCGGCAAGGGAGTAACCTTCGACACCGGCGGGATCTCGATCAAACCCGCCGCAGGTATGGAAGACATGAAATGGGACATGGGCGGTGCCGGTGCTGTTGCCGGCGCGATGAAGGCGCTGGCCGGCCGCAAAGCCAAGGCTTATGTTGTCGGCGTCTGCGGCCTGGTCGAAAATATGCCCGACGGCAATGCCCAGCGACCAGGCGACATTGTGACATCGATGTCAGGCCAGACCATCGAAGTACTTAACACCGATGCCGAGGGCCGGCTCGTGTTGTGCGATGCTCTTCACTGGGTACAGGAAAATTACAATCCGGAATATGTCGTCGATCTTGCGACGCTCACAGGCGCAATCATCATCTCGTTGGGTAATGAACATGCAGGACTGTTTTCGAACAGCGACGAGCTGTCTGACAAACTGACTGCAGCAGGCAAGGCTTCGGGTGATTTGCTGTGGCGCTTCCCGTTATCGAAGGCATATGACAAACTGATCGACAGCCCCATTGCCGACATGAAGAATATCGGCGCGCGGGGTGCTGGGTCGATTACTGCGGCACAGTTTCTGCAGCGTTTCATCAAGGACGGCGTAAAATGGGCGCATCTCGACATTGCCGGTACCGTGTGGGCGGACAAGGCAGGGCCGGTATGGGACAAGGGCGCCACTGGTTTTGGCGTGCGTTTGCTCGACCGTTTTGTCGCAGATAACTTCGAAAGCTAAATGCAGGTCGACTTCTACCAACTGACGCGTGATCCTGCTGAAAAAGTTGTGCCAGCACTTGCCCAACGCGTTCTGGACGATTGTGGCAGACTTTTGGTTGTCAGCGGAGAAGATGAGCAACTTAGCATCATTTCCGCCGCGCTGTGGAGTGCGAAGCCCGACAGCTTTCTTGCCCATGCAAAAGCGGGAGACGGCGAAGATTTGCTGCAGCCAATATTGCTGTCGAACACGGCTGTGGCGACCAACGATGCGTCGTTTATTGCTATAGTCGACGGGCAGTGGCGAGATGATGCGTTGGGGTTTGCACGCGCCTTTTATCTATTCCCCCCCAGCCGTATCGATAATGCCCGCGCCGCATGGCGTGCACTTGGCGAGCGCGATGGTGTCGAGCGCCGCTACTGGAAACAGGAAGGCGGCAAATGGGTGCAGGGGCCGTAAACAATTGATGGGTTGGGCCGAGCAGGAGAAACAACATGCGACATATTTCCCTTTTAAGCTTCCTTCTAGTCCTCACCGCCTGCGGAGGTAATGACGACAGCGCCACCGTCACCACATCTGAGGGGGACGAGGTCAAGATTACGACCGACAGCGACGACAATGACAGCGGAACCATAACCTTTGAAAGCAAGGAGGGCGAAGGTAAAATCGTCTTCGGTGACGAAGCGGTCAAGCAGGGGTTGCCGCTGGGGCTCCCGGTCTATCCGGGCGGGGATGTCCGCGGTGCCTTCATGGGGAGCAGCAGCAAAGATGGCGCCGCAGGCGGCATGGTCACGGGGGTTGCCTCGGCAGCGCCGGATAAGGTCATCGACTTTTACAAGGTCGAGGCGGAAAAGCGCGACATGAACATCAAAACGACAACGACCGCCAACAATACAGCCGCTTTTTCGGCCGAGGACGGCAAAGGCGCGACGTTGATGGTGACGGCGACCTTGGGCGACGATGGCAAGACGACTGCATCGATCATCGGCGGTTCCAAAAAATGATTTTCCGCCCGTCCAGCGTAGGCTGGAGCGCATGTAGTGGTTCAGTATCGATGTACGGCAGTTGCCATCGCGAGACGTGATGGGCCCCAGCCTGCGCTAGGGCGACGACGGTGGTTTGCCAGCACCCCTTGCCACACCGCACCCCACCCGCTAGAGGCGCGCGCAATTCAATCCCATATAATGGAGTTCTCCCATGGCGGTTACCCGCACCTTTTCGATCATCAAGCCCGATGCCACCCGCCGCAACCTGACCGGTGCGGTAACCAAGATGCTCGAGGAAGCCGGTCTTCGCGTCGTCGCATCCAAGCGTATCCACATGACCCGCGAACAGGCCGAAGGGTTCTACGCCGTCCACAAGGAACGTCCCTTCTTCGGCGAACTGGTCGAATTCATGACCAGCGGCCCGGTTGTCGTTCAGGTGCTGGAAGGCGAAAACGCCATGCAGCGCAACCGCGACATCATGGGCGCGACCAACCCCGCCAACGCCGAACCCGGCACGATCCGCAAGGAATTGGCCGAGAGCATCGAAGCGAACACGGTGCACGGTTCTGACAGCGAAGAAAATGCCGCGATCGAGATCGCTTATTTCTTCAAGCCGGAAGAGATTGTTGGGTAAGCAACAGATATGACGTGTGAGAAAGGCCGTCAGAATAATCTGGCGGCCTTTTAGTCTGGCCGACCCGCTCGTTTCAAAAATGTCCGCTTCATTGCGTTAAATGCGCGAGCAGAAATGCGTTTGCGTTCAGATTCAGCCAAAATTGTCCGTCTGTCCATTTTCTCGGTTTTGCCGAACAGTAGGCGCTGAATCCAATTCTGCGACACTTCAAAACTCCCCCGCCACATCCATCAGCTTGGTCAGTTTCTTCGGCGCGACCGCGCGCCAGCTTTTCGCTAGCCACTCGCCCATATGGTCCCAGTCGGTGTCGCCTAGGTCGAGCCTGATACCGATCCAGCCGTCGCCGAAATAGGCGGGGCGGTAGTAGCGCTCCTCGTCGCTGTCGATCAGCATTGCCTGCTCCTCCGCTCCGCTGATCTTGACCAGTAGCGCAGTCTTGCCGTCGCCATGATGGTCGAGCGAAACATAGGCGAACTTTTTGCCGCCGATGATGCCGAAACAGGGCATGCCGTGGCTTGTGACTTCGTCGGATTCTGGCTGGGCGAGAGCCAGTTCGCGCACCTTTGCGGTCAGCCACGCCGGGTCGATGGCACGGCTGACATATTCAGCGAGAACGCGCGGATAGAGTTGGTGCTCCGCCATTTTCACCCGCGCAGCTAGTATGTCGGCGGTGTCACCCTCGACAATTGCGACTTCAATCTGACCCAGCACCGAACCGCTATCGAGTTCGGCGGTAACAAGATGCACGCTGCAGCCAGCCACCTGGTCTCCCGCATCGATGGCGCTTTGATGCGTGTTAAGCCCTTTATATCTGGGCAGCAAAGAGGGGTGAATATTGAGCATCCGGCCCTCCCATTTCTCCACGAAGGCCTCGCTCAATATCCGCATATATCCGGCGAGCGCGACGTGGGTTGCGCCGGCATGGACGATGCGGTCGTGCATCATCGCGTCATGGACCGCGCGATCGATATGTTCGTGGGATTGGGCAAAGGTCTCGATGCCTTCGGCGGCGGCGATTTTCAGGCCCTCGGCTTGCGGATTGTTGCTGGCGACGAGGACGATTTCGTAAGGGCAGTCAGGGTGTTTGGCGGCGTAGAGCAGGGCGGCCATGTTGGTGCCCGCGCCGGAGATCAAGATGGCGATTTTGGCTTTAGCCATTGTGCGTTGCGCTCCAGCTACCCATCGCGCTCCAAGTTTCCGCTCTGCCCGAAACCGTTCCTCCCTTCGCGCCACCTTCGATATGTCCAATCTGGAACACCTCCTACCCCG
>JACVCM010000042.1 GCA_016742125.1 Sphingomonadaceae bacterium
CGGGTAGCAACCCGATCAGGCCGACAGCCGTCTGGGCTGAAGGCTACCGGCTGGGGTGCAAGTTTGACGAGATGCTCGACCGCACGCTGTTTCGCGAATTGACGCTCCACTCCTGTTGACCGTTTTCGCGGTGCCGCTATGATTTAATCATTCGATTAAATCAGGGAGCGCCGTCTTGGATTTCAGCCTCACCGAAGAGCAGCAGGCGTTGCAGATATCGGCACGCGCATTTGCACAGAAAGAATTGTCACCTCTGGCGGCGGAAATCGAGGCACGCAATCTGCCGCCGTCACACGCCATGGTGAAACGCATGGCCGACATGGGATTTCTGGGTATCAACATTCCGGAAGAACTGGGCGGTCTGGGCTTATCGAACCTGGACGCGCTCATCGTGCTGGAGGAACTCGCGAAAGTTTCGAGCGCGGTTGCGTTCCCGGCGTTCGAGGCGAATGTCGGGCCGGTTCACGCCATCCGCCATTTCGCACCGGATGCGCTGAAACAACGGATCGTTCCGGCGGTCTGTCGCGGCGAGATGATCGTCGCCGTGTCCATGTCGGAGCCCGATGCCGGGACGGCGTTGACCGACCTCAAGACGCTGGGGGTCATCGAGGGCGACCATGTCACCATCAACGGCAGCAAGCGCTGGTGCTCGGGCGGTGGGCATAGCGATGCCTATCTGGTCTACACGCGGCTGTCGGACGCGCCGGGTGCCAAAGGCATCGGCGCAGTGCTGGTCGAAAAAGGCGTGCCGGGCTTGAGTTTCGGCGACCCTGAAACACTGATGGGCTTTCGCGGCGTCCCCTCGGCAGATATCTTCCTCGACAATGTACAGGTTCCTGTCGGTAATATCGTTGTTCCCGCTGGCGGCTTTGCGAAGCTGATGGAGGCCTTCGACCTCGAACGCTGCGGCAATGCGACGATGGCACTGGCGCAGGCATCGGGCGCGCTGGAGGATGTGCTGATTTATGTGCAGGAGCGCCAGCAATTCGGCAAACCGCTCGCTGACTTTCAGGCGGTGCAGATGAAAATGGCGGAAATGCAGATGGAAGTCGAAGCGGCGCGGCTGCTGATCTGGCGCGCGGCGGCGAATGCCGACAAAGGACTACCATCGATTTTGGACAGTAGCACGGCAAAATGCTTTGCGAACCAGATTGCCCGCAATGTCACGGGCAATGCGGTGCAGATGATGGGCGGCTATGGCTATTCGACCGCTTATCCCATGGAACGCCGGATGCGCGATGCCTGGGGCTGGGGTATTGCAGGCGGTGCGATCGACATCCAGAAGGTTAATATTGCGAGCGCCATGGTGGGTCGAAGGTTCGATCAGCGGCGATAGAGTCCTTCGAGACGGGGCTGCGACTTTCGCTCAGCCCCTCCTCAGGACGAGCGGGGAGACATCAATCCAGATCCCAAGCCCGTTCCCCATGACTGGCGATATCGAGGCCGTCACGCTCTGCATCTTCGCTCACGCGCATCGGCAGGATCATGGCGACCATATAACCGATGATCAGGGTGACGACGGCGGAATAAACCGCGACGATGGCGACACCCTTGGTCTGCGCCCAAAGCTGCGACGCCATCGTCGCTCCCTCGGCGTAACCGACACCGCCAAAGCCTTCGCTGGCGAACACGGCCAGAAGCAGCGAGCCCATCATCCCGCCGACCCCGTGCACAGCAAACACGTCCAGCGAATCGTCTATTTTCAGTGTGCCCTTGATCAACCCAACGAACCAGAAACATACCAGTCCTGCTAGCAAACCCATGATCACAGCGCCGCCGGGTCCCACCGTGCCCGCTGCCGGGGTGATTGTCGCAAGTCCCGCAATCGCGCCTGTGGCAAGCCCCACAGCGGTGGCCTTGCCAACCTTGATCCGCTCGATCAGCATCCAGACCAGAGCCGCAACCGAAGCCGCCACGTGCGTATTGATAATTGCGCTTGCCGCCGCATCATTTGCCGCCAGCGCCGAACCTCCGTTAAAGCCGAACCAGCCGACCCACAGCAAGCCTGCGCCTGCAACGGTCAAGGCGGGGCTGTGCGGCAGCATCAGCGTTTTCGGAAAGCCGATCCGTTTGCCGAGCATGAGCGCCACGACCAGCGCCGATATGCCGGCGGTAGTGTGCACGACTATGCCGCCAGCAAAATCGATCACGCCCTGTTCAGCCAGAAAGCCGCCGCCCCAGACCGATCGCGTGACCGGTACATAAACCAGCAATGACCATAAGGCGCTGAAGGCGACAACCCAGCCGAACCGCGCGCGCTCGACCCACGCGCCAACGATCAGGGCGGGGGTAATGACGGCAAACGTCATCTGGAACAGCGCAAATGAGAGTTCCCCTATACTCTGGTCTTCACGGATCGAGTCGAGCAATCCACCAAACATGAAATTGTCAGCTGCGCCGATATAGCTGTTGCCATTGACCGAAAAAGCGAGGCTATATCCGGCGACAATCCAGATTACCGACGCACTCGCCGCAATCGCGCCGCACTGCACCAGCACCGACAGAAAATTCTTGGCCCTCACCAGACCGCCATAGAAAAGGGCGAGCCCGGGCAGCGTCATCATCAGCACCAGTGCCGACGCAGTCAGTATCCACGCGCTATCCCCGCTATTGGCCTCTGGAACCGCAACCAGCGCGTCCTGGGCAAGCGCAGGCGCGGCCGTCAATGCGCTTAGCGCGAATGCCATAGTCAACATTTTCCGGTTCATTTTCCGCTCCCGCCCGAATATGCTTTTGGCGCGTCCTAATGCAGCAACAGGCTAGTTTGAAAGCGAAAATTACGGTTAATACAGTCCCGGCGACCGAATGCTACGCCTAACTCCATCCCTCCAGCACCTGGTCGTGCGGCCTGTGCCCATCTGCCCACATGCGAATATTGGCTATGACCCTTTCGCCCGATGCCTCGCGGCCTTCGAAAGTGGCGCTACCCAGATGGGGCAGCAACACGACGTTAGGGATGGCAAAAAGCCGTGAATCTACCGCTGGTTCGTGCGTGTAGACGTCAAGACCTGCGCCGGCGATCCGTCCGCTTTCAAGGGCATCGATAAGGGCATCCTCATCGATCAACTCACCACGCGAACTGTTGATAACATAGGCATCCGGTTTCATCAACGCGATCCGGTCTGCATTGATCAGTTTTTCGGTTTCGACGGTAAGGGGGCAATGAAGCGAGACGATATCTGCGCGGGCCACCAGCCGGTCGAGGTCGGGCTCATAGGTCACACCCAACTCTTCCTCGACACTTGCGGGCAGGCGATGCCGCTTGTTGTAAAGGATATTCAGGCCGAACGCCCTTGCCCGAATGGCCACGGCCTCGCCAATACGACCAAGGCCGATAATGCCAAGCGTCTTGCCGCCAATCCGGTGGCCAAGCATGCCGGTTGGACTCCATCCCTGCCATTCGCCGCTGCGCATCAGCCGGTGGCCTTCGCCAAGGCGGCGCGGGACGTTAAGGATAAGCGCCATGGTCAGGTCCGCGGTATCATCGGTAAAGACCCCCGGCGTGTTTGTGACAATGATCCCCTTGGCCTTTGCTGCGGCCAGATCGATGTGATTCACACCCGCGCCGTAATTGGCAATGAGTTTCAGGCGAGGGGGGGCTGCCGCAATCAGGGCGGCGTCTATGCTGTCGGTAACGGTGGGAACCAGCACATCGCAGTCCGCCATAGCGGCAGCAAGCTGATCCTGCGAAAACGGCGCATCGTCCCGATTGAATTGCGCATCGAACAATTCTGACATTCGCTTCTCAACCGGTGGAAGCAGTTTGCGTGTCACGTGAATGCGGGGGCGTTCGATGCGGTGAAGTTCTGGCATCCGACGACTAAAGCGCATTTCGGAACGACGTCAAGACAGGACGGTTGCGCAATCGATATGGCTTACAGTATAGAATGGAGCGCTGGGGTAAGATTATGGCAAATCAGGCAAATTTCATTTTCCCGTCTATCATGATCGGTGCCGCGCTTTTAGGCGCCACGGCGGCAGTCGGCCAGTCTCAGCAAAAAACGCCCTATTGGGCGTCGATTGAAGAAGCCGAGGCGCGGATGCGCACCGGCCCCAGTACCGAATTCCCTGTGAAATGGGTCTACAAGCGCCAAAATCTGCCGGTAAAGGTTGTGGCGGTGCACAGCGTGTGGCGCAAGGTAGAAGACCCGGATGGCGATCAGGGATGGATGCATGTCCGTCTGCTGAGTCCCAATCGCACCGGGCTTGTCATCGGCGACAGCATTGGCGCGCTGCGCGACGCGCCGCAGGCATCGGCCCGGATTTCCTGGCGGGTGGAACCCGGGGTCGTGGGGCGCATCGACGAATGCGACAAAGGCTGGTGCCGCTTCGAAAATGCCGGTCGATACGGATATATCCAGACCGACCGGCTTTGGGGCGATGAAGCCCCCTAGGCTGTTAGGGGCACCTCGGACGGAGTGCTGTTCTTACGCTGCCGGCGTGCCACCTCCTCGAACCTTTCACGATATTTCGGATGTTCTGTCCCCATCCACTTGTCCCAGAATGTGAAGTACAAACCGTAGTTATGGTTGAAGCTGCCATTATGGTGGAGGTCGTGATGCACCGTGGTATTGATCCAGCGGGTCAGCGGCGTTGACAACCACCACCGTGGGAAGAATTCAAACCCTGCATGGCCCATTGCATTGCGGATGATCTGGAAATTGAGCCATGTAAACAACACCCAGCCCGGTGTTGGCACGAAAAACTGCCAGATTGGCACGAACAGGAACATCACGGCCGCCTCGGGAACAGCAAAGCTATAGGCTGCCCAAGGTGTCGGCGTAATCGAGCGGTGATGCGCGCGATGAAAGGTCTTGAAGAGCCTGGGATGGTGCATCGCACGGTGCGCCCAGTAAAAATAGGCATCATGCGCAACAATGATGGCCGCGAGCAAAGCAAGGTCGGTCCAAAGGCCAAAGCTCTCTCCCAACGGATCGTAAATGACGCCGGTCTGCTTCCCCCAAATCAGGAAACAGGCACCGATGATGTAGACGAATACAGATTGCAACGATTGTAGAAATTCGCGCCGCATGTCGGCGAAGGTTGCTTCGCGCGCCTGTATCTTTCTGGTCTTCAGGGCGGTGAGGCGCAGCAGTGCGACAATCGCGAATGTGAGAGATGCGGCAATCATGTAGCGTCCGAAATCGAACGCAAAAATATGCTGGCCCTTGGCAAGCAGAATATCAAGGGGAGGAATTCCAGTGGTCATGTGGCCTGTCCTTGCAGTTGATGCCGATCATCTACCTGCTTTCACAATTGTTTGCCGCCCGTTTTCCGACTTCGGCTAGCCGATTCCGAAATCAGCCAGCAAAGCGGGCGCGAAATTCGCTTGGAGTCATCCCTTCGGCTTCGCGGAAAGCCCGGTTGAACGGACCGAGCGAACCAAAGCCTGCGTCGAGCGCGATGGTGATAATTGGCACCTCCCGCTGACTGGCATCGGAGAGCGCCGCCTTTACTTCCGCAAGCCGGTAGCCATTGAGAAAGGACGAGAAATTGCGATGTCCCATCTGCCGATTGATCGTCCGGCGCAACCTGTATTCCTGCTCACCCAGTTGTGCGGCCAGTTTGGCAATCGATAGCGTCTCGTCACGGTGCGGCATTTCGCGCTTCATATATTCCAGCAACTTGTCGGCCAAGGGATCGTCGATCGTTGCGGGAACCGACCGCCGGCCTTGATCGACGGGCACTGCGAACAGATCAGACTGACGCATCCTGAACATTGCGGCACAAAATGCCAGAATAACGAGCACGGCGAGGCTTCCCATGACATGCTGTCGCTGATGACTGATCCAGCCATTATGCGCTGCAACTTCGGTCAGCGCGATCAGGATGACATAGATCCCGACGACGAAAACCATCCGCGTGCGCAGTTTGCGACGGCCCTCGATTAAATCGCCCTCTCGCCCACGCCACATCTCGATCAGAGCGGCACCCGCGAAGGCTAGCATAGCTACCCGAAAGATGACGCCCGACGCGGTGTTAATCCATCCGTCTTCGGGAAAGGTCAGCTGCACAACAGCCGTGTTGGCGACACTGGCACCCACCAATGCAAGGTCGCGAGGTCGGAACCGCTGTTCATCGTTGAACCACGACTTCGTAAACAGCCAGAAAAGCCCGGGCGTGGAACCAGCGCCGAGCGCGAACACCAGACCGATTATGAGGGGCCGTTGATACCAGCCGATTGTAACGACAATGTAGCAGCAAATTGCGGCATTCATCGCCACTGCAAGCCTGGCCGCCAGTACGCCGCCATGATCGCGCAGCAATATCCAGCTCCACAGCGCCAGCAGTGAGATCGACCCGCCCCGGGCCATCAAGTCGATCTGGTCGAATAACGTCATTGCGTGTTGCTGGCATAACACAGACCATGCGACAAGCTGATTTCGAAATCGGCCATGTTGCGGGACGTTCAGTGATTATTTTCAAATTGCCGTTATGGCAGAAGCGAATTGTACAACGGAGCCGAACGTGCCGGATATTGCCAGCCTCAAATTATTGGGACTAGCGGGCGTCGTATCTTACGCCGCTGCCCGGTTGGCGGCCAAGGCAGGCATGATCGGCTATAGCCGGTGCCTCCTGGTCGCAGTGCCGCTGTCGAATATGCCGGCTATGCCCGGCGGCTTTCGCGTTATCCCGTTGACGCTCGACCAACTGGCCACGCATTCGATCGACATTCCGCCTTCGGTGCAGAAGGCACGTTTCGATCAAGGGATGACCTGCCTTGGTGCATTCAACCGGCGCGATGAACTGGTGGGCGTGACCTGGGTCGGTAAGGGGCCATTTCAGGAGGATATCATCCATGTACGTTTCGCCGTGCCGCCCGACGCAGCATGGGACACCGGTCTTTGGATTGCACCACGCCACCGGTTGGGGAGGGGCTTCGCCGCGCTGTGGGCTGGAACGGCAGACTGGTTGCGGGAGAACAACCGCCAGTGGTCGACGAGCTGGATTGCAGATTACAACCTGCCATCGCTGCTATCGCACAAGCGCATGGGTGCAAAGACACTGGGGCACATCCTGATCCTTCGCTTTTTCCGTTGGCAGTATATGGCCCAGGGCGAGCCCCGGCTTGTGCGTCTTTCCGGGCCGCCAGCGAATCACAATGTCCAGCCCGACCCGCAAATCGCATCGGTCCAGGCTTGATTGCAGCCCGGTACCTAACGATAGAAACGCTTTCGCTTCTGGCGCTCCTGACGCTGACGCATGCGGTATCTGGCCAGTATAATAACAAATACTGAAATCATCAGTATAGTGATAATCAATGCAAGCATTTGCCGTATTTCGGGATCTAGCAGGTCCAAGGCTGGTTCCTTCGCTTTGAATCCCCATCCCGACGCATATCATAGCAACGTTAATGCTTAAAGCATGTGACATGTTGGTCGATCCGTCCGGCCATTCGGTCGCCCTGACAGCAATCTGGTCGGAATTTCGCCCAAGACTAATGCGACTGGCGCTGCTATTCGGCCGATCATGTCCGACCAAAAGCACCTTTATCTCGTCGATGGCTCCGCTTATATTTTTCGCGCTTATCACCGCCTTCCGCCACTGACCAACCAGCATGGCGAGCCTGTTGGCGCGGTTTATGGCTATACTACCATGTTATGGAAACTAGCGGACGACCTGCATCAGGCCGATGGTCCGACGCATATGGCGGTTGTGCTGGACAAATCGAGCCAGTCGTTCCGGAACGACATTTACGATCTGTACAAAGCCAATCGTCCCGAACCCCCGGAAGATTTGCGTCCGCAATTCCCCATGATCCGCGATGCGACCCGTGCCTTTTCACTGCCGATGATCGAGGAGGATAATGTCGAAGCAGACGACATGATCGCAAGCTATGCCAAGGCGGCGTGCGAAGCTGGCTGGCACGTGACCATCGTATCGTCGGACAAGGACCTGATGCAGCTGGTCGAACCCTGCGTTGACATGTTCGATACGATGAAAAACGAACGCATCCGCAGCGAAGAGGTCTTTGAGAAATTCGGCGTAGGCCCTGAAAGGGTGGGTGACGTGCTGGCGCTGATGGGCGACAGCGTCGACAATGTGCCCGGCGTTCCCGGCATAGGTCCCAAGACCGCATCGAAGCTTATTCAGGAATTCGGCGATCTCGAAACTGTGCTGGCTTCGGCACCTGATATGAAGCCGTCCAAGATGCGTGATAACTTGATCGAGCATGCGGAAAAGGCGAGGCTCTCAAAAATACTTGTGACGCTTAAGGAAGATTGCCCGCTCCCGATCCCGCTCGAGGACATGAAACTCGGTGCTATTCCGGAAGAGCCGCTTGCCGCGTTCCTGCAGCATCATGGGTTCAACTCGTTGCTGAAGCGGATAGGTCAGGTCGCCGATACGGCAAAGGCCAACAAGGCAATAGCGGGTAATCCAAAGGCCACGAGCAGGGGGGATGGAGCGCACAGTGCACCGATAGCGGGCATGGCCGCACAGCCCGCGCCCATGCCGCCCATCGATACCAAATCCTATGAATGCGTGACCGACGTCGCGCGGCTCGATCACTGGATTTCGCGCGCCTATGAAACGGGCACACTCGGATTCGACACCGAAACCGACAGTTTGCAGGCGGCGAGTGCGAATCTGGTCGGATTCAGTCTGGCGGTGAGGCCGGGCGAAGCCTGCTACGTCCCGCTGGCGCATGGCGGGACCGACATGTTTGCAGAACGCCCGCTCCAGATAGATAGCGCGGCGGCAATCGAAAAGCTCAAGCCATTGCTCGCCGACCCGTCGGTCCTGAAGATCGGCCAAAATCTCAAATATGACATGGCGGTGCTTGCGCGGCATGGTGTCACCATCGCGCCCTATGACGATACGATGGTGATGAGCTTTGCGCTCGATGCCGGACGTCAGGGGCACGGCATGGACGAACTCGCCAAGCTCCATCTCGGGCATGAATGCATCAGCTACAAGAGCGTGACGGGCACCGGCAAATCCCAGATCGGTTTCGGTCAGGTCGCCCTGTCAGACGCCACCTGCTATGCGGCCGAAGACGCCGATGTCGCGCTGCGTCTGTGGCATTATCTCAAATTGCGGTTGAGCCCCGAAAAGGCGACGCGTGTTTACGAGCAAGTCGATCGCCCGCTCGTTCCTGTGCTGGCAAAGATGGAATGCACCGGCATCAAGGTCGACAAGGCGGTGCTGGCCCGGCTCTCTACTGAATTTGCACATCAGATGGATGCGCTCGAACAGGAGATCCACGGCCTCGCAGGCCAACCTTTCACCATTGGCAGTCCCGCCCAATTAGGCGAGATCCTGTTCGGAAAGATGGGTTTCAAGGGCGGCAAGAAAGGGAAATCGGGGCAATATTCCACCGATGTAACCGTATTGGAGGACCTGGCCGGACAAGGTGTGGAGATCGCGCGCAAGGTTCTCGACTGGCGACAATTGTCGAAGCTGAAATCGACCTACACCGACAGTCTGCAACAGCAGATCGACCCTGCCACCGGGCGCGTTCATACAAGCTATAGTCTGGTTGGCGCGCAGACAGGTCGATTGTCATCGACCGACCCGAACCTTCAGAATATCCCGATCCGCACCGAAACCGGGCGGCAGATACGCGATGCCTTTGTCGCCGAACCCGGCAACGTCATCCTTGCGGCGGACTATAGCCAGATCGAACTCCGGCTCGCCGCGCACATGGCCGATGTTGGACCGCTGCGTGAAGCATTCGCGGCGAATGAAGATATCCACGCTCGCACCGCGCAGGAACTGTTCGGAGAGGTCAATCGCGACACGCGCGGGCGCGCGAAGACCATCAACTTTTCTATTCTATACGGCATTTCGCGCTGGGGGCTGTCGAAGCGGCTGGAATCCACCCCGGATGAGGCGCAGGCACTCATCGACACCTATTTCAAGCGGTTTCCCGGGATATCGAACTATATTCAGGAAACCATGGCGGAGGTGAAAGCTTGCGGCCATTCCACCACGCTCTTTGGACGGAAAACCTGGTTTCCACGTATCAACGCCTCAAACCCGAACGAGCGGCAAAGGAGCGAACGCGCGGCGATAAATGCGCCGATACAGGGGACAAGTGCCGACATCATCAAGCGTGCCATGGTGCGGATGGGACCAGAGCTGGAAAAGGCCGGGCTTGGAAATGTGAAAATGCTGCTTCAGGTGCACGACGAACTGGTGTTCGAACTTCCGCAGGGCGATGTTGCTGCCGCGAGCGAGGTCATACGGTCGGTTATGGCGGAAGCTGCCCAACCGCTGATCAGGCTTTCGGTGCCTCTGGGTGTGGAAATCGGCACGGGTCCAAGCTGGGGCGCGGCGCACTAACGCACCGACGCCCCGCAAGGGATTAATTCGCCGACTTTTCGTCTTCTTCCTCTTCGAACAGGATGGCGACGTCGCCGTTGGCCGACAGACGAACGGTGCTACCTTCAACTGCAGCGACAAGGCCGCCATCGATATAGTGATGGTGCCCTTCATGGCTGCCCATGCCGCTGTCGGACTTGGTCAGCTTGATGCGATTGCCTTCGACTTTGTCGACCGTGCCGACATGCACGCCGTCGGCGCCGATTACTTCGGAATGTTCTTGGATCTGTGACAGGTCTGCCATGTTGTTCTCCTTGGGACTGGGGAACAGGTTAACGCGCGAACATGGGCGAAGGTCCTCGGGAAAAACGTCAATACCCGGGAGTCGCACAACAGTCTCATTTGATTAGCGAAGTTGACGCCGATGCTTCGCAATAATGACGCCGGTCATGCGCATAGGGCCAGCGTCATTGTTCAGCTGGAGTGCTTATTCATGCGTCGCCATTTTATCCCAACTAGCATCTCTATCTTTTTGGCTTCGACTGCCATGCCGGCATTTGCGCAGACGGCAGATGCCGAAGAACAGGCATTTGAGGGCGAGATCATCGTCACCGCGCAGAAGCGCGAGGAACGCCTCGTCGACGTTCCGGTGACGCTGAGCGCGGTGAGCGGTGCGCGTCTTAACGAATTGGGCGTCAGCGATCTCGACGAGCTCGCCAACTACATTCCCGGCCTCAACATCCAGGAACAGAGCGCCAATAACCCGGGTGTCGTCATTCGTGGCATCACCTCGGATTCGGGATCAGCGCAGCAGGCCGCGCGCGTGACTCTCTACTATAATGGCGTAGATATTTCCCGCTCACGCGGATCCTATCAGGATATTTATGACATCGAGCGTATCGAGGTCATCAAGGGGCCACAGGCCACGCTGTTCGGAACGGCATCTGCAGTAGGCGCCATCAGCATCATTTCTGCCCGACCAGAGCCAGGCTTTTCAGGATCGCTGACCGGCGGCATCGGTAACTTCGACCAGCGCCAACTGGGAGGCCATCTCAACATCGGGTCGGATAGCGTTGCTGCGCGTGTCGCATTCGCCTTTAAGAGGCGGGATGGCTATGTAGACAATCTCGCGCCCAATCAGGACGATCTTAACGGCCAGAACCAGCTCGGTGTGCGGGGATCGCTGCGCTTCACGCCTACGGATGCGCTCACTGCCGATCTCATTCTAACCTATGACCGGCAACGCAACCCCGGTACGGCTTTTGTGTCGCGGGCTCTCCCGACGGCCTCGGGCCCCGGTGACCCATTTGGCGATGCATTTCTGGGCGGGTCGCCGCGCTCGCTTCAGGATCTGTATCAGGAAGAGCTTGGCCTGACGCGCGACGTGTACGATGTCAGCTATACCGTAAACTACGAATTCGCTGCCAATTGGGCGATAACGATGGTTAACGATTACCGCAAATTTGACTCGCTTGAAGTTTTCGACGCCGATGGTTCGGCGGCCTGGTACCTCGAATTCACCGAGCTGGCGAAGGGCGATCAATTCAACCACGAAACCCGCTTTGCCTATACTGACGCCAAATTCCGCGGTTCGTTCGGATTTAACTTTTTCCATGAAGACAGCATCCAGAATGTACCCTTTTCGTCGAACGAGCGGGTTTTCCTTGCTTGTGCGACCAGCACGCCGGCTACCCGCGCCCAATGTGTTGCGCCGAACGGCACGGTTCCGGCGCAGGCGTTACCCGCTGTGCCTTATAGTTCGGTCTTCGAAAATCAGGGCCGCAATGACAGCTACTCCATGTTTGCAGATGGTACCTGGATACCGACGCCAAAGCTTGAAATAACCGCAGGCGCACGCGTCCTTATCGAAAAGCGCCGGTCCGGCTTTTTCGCCCGGGTGCCCCGCTCGGCGCTTACCGGAGGGGCATCATTGATACCGGGTCAGGTCGATACCGCCGGACAAACCTTCCGTACGGAGGACAGTTTCGCCGCTGTGTTGCCGCGTTTCAACCTGTTGTATCGCTTTTCCGATGATTTCAACGGCTACGCGACCGTGTCAAAGGGTCGGCGGTCGGCAACCGTGCAGCTTGGCGCCCGTGCAACTGCGAGCGGGCCCGTTGCAAACTTCACGCCGGTGTTGGCGGAAAACGTCTGGAACTATGAAGTCGGCCTGAAAGGAGCTTCTGGGATGTTTTCAGGCTCCATCGGCGCTTATTATCTGACCTATGACAATTTCCAGGTCAGCGTTGTCTTGCCCAACGGCACCACGCAAACCCAAAGCGCCGGGACGGCAACCAATAAAGGCGTAGAGGCCGAACTCACCATAAAGCCGACAAGCTGGCTCAGCCTGTTCGGCAATGTCGGTTACATCGATGGGGGGATCGACGACAAGCCAACCATTGCCGCAAACTTCCGTGGCGCCAAGTTCCGTCTGCAACCGGAGGTACAGGCGGCCGGCGGGTTTACCATCGATGCCCCGCTCGGCAATGTGACATTTTTTGCCACTCCGTCGGTCACCTATCGCAGCAAGATATTCTTCGAGATTCCCAACAATGATCTCATCAGCCAGGATGCAGTGACATTGGTCAACGTCAACGCCGGCTTCCGCTTTGGTCAGGATCGGTTCGAAATATCCGCCTTCGCGCGCAACCTGTTCAACGAAGACTATTTGCTCGATGCTGGCAATACCGGCGGCGCCTTCGGCATTCCAAGCTTCATTCCGGCGGAACCGCGTCTTTATGGCATCAGGATCGGCGCAAAGTTCTGACGTGATACTGAAAAGCGGAAACTGACTCGAAACTGTCATGCGCAAGACGTGAGCGCGTAACGCATGACAGCTATTCGACAGGTCCAGTTAAAGCGACGACTGGGAAAATCATGACCGATATCTTGAATGATCGCATTCTGAAAAAGAATGAGGTTACTGGCATATTCGACCCGAAAATGCCCCACTGGTTCCACGAAAAGGAACCACGCAGTTACCAGCCCAAACAAAAGTACCGGACGGTGTGGATATCCGATATCCACCTGGGTACCTCGGGCTGCAACGCCGAACTTCTGCTCGATTTCCTGCACAGCATCAAATGCGATACGCTCTATCTCGTCGGCGATATAGTGGATGGCTGGCGTCTGCGTAAGGGTTGGTACTGGCCCTCCACCCATAATGAGGTTGTTCGGCGCATCCTCAAAATGGCGCACAAGGGAACGCGTGTGGTTTACGTTCCAGGCAATCATGATGAGATGTTCCGCGACTATGTCGGCCTCGGTTTCGGAGGCGTTGAACTTGTTCGAGAAGCGATTCATGAGACCGCAGACGGACGCCTGTTGCTCGTGACGCATGGCGATATGTTCGACAGCGTGGTGCTTTATGCCAAGTGGCTCGCCTTCCTTGGCGATACCGCTTACACATTCCTGCTGAAGGCCAATGTCTGGCTCAACGCAGTAAGACGCAGACTGCATCTGCCTTACTGGTCGCTGTCATCCTATATGAAGCTGCGCGTCAAAAATGCGGTTGCTTTTATCGGTCAATATGAAGAAGCGGTCGCCCGTGCCGCTATGGAGCGCGGTGTCGACGGAGTCGTATGCGGCCACATTCACCATGCGGAAATTCGCGATTTCGATGGCGTGACCTATTATAATGATGGCGACTGGGTGGAAAGTTGCACGGCTCTGGTCGAGGACAAGCATGGCAATATGTCGATCCTGGACTGGGCCGAGCAAAACCGCCAGAAGCGCCATGCCGCCAAGCTCGCGAAAGCAGCAGCGTGAGGATCGCGATAGCGACCGACGCTTGGCGTCCGCAGATAAACGGCGTTGTCCGTACGTTGGAGATGACTGTCAGGCTGTTACGGGAGCGCGGGCATGAGGTGGAGGTAATCAGTCCCGATCAGTTCAGGACGGTGCCTTGCCCAGGTTATGGCGAGATCAGGCTAGCGATTGCGCCACGCTTTGGCTTGCGAAAGGCCCTGGCCGCCTTTGCACCAGACATCGTTCACATCTCGACCGAGGGGCCGATCGGCTGGAGCACCCGGCGCTGGTGCATGTCGAACGGCATTCCCTTCACAACGGCGTTCCATACGCGTTTTCCCGATTACGCATCGGTCCGCACCGGGTTGTCGCCCGACTTCTTCTGGCCGGTCATGCGGCGTTTCCATGCGCCATCCAAGGCGGTGCTGTCTGCAACCCCTCGACTGAGCGTGGAATTGGCGGGCCGGGGTATCGTGCACACCCGCCCTTGGACGCGCGGCATCGATACAGCGGTTTTCAGGGCAGGGTTGTTGCCTCATCCGGCTTTGGCCAATCTGCCCAGACCAATCCTTCTTTCGGTCGGCCGCGTGGCTATCGAGAAAAATCTCGAGAGCTTCCTTGGGACCGATGTTACGGGCACTAAAGTCGTTGTTGGCGACGGACCCGCGCTGGAGGAGTTGAAGGCGCGGTTCCCCTACGCGGTGTTCATGGGCAGCCTGGGCGGTGATGAACTGGCGCAGGCATATGCGGCGGCAGATGTCTTCGTCTTTCCCAGCAAGACCGACACGTTCGGTCTTGTCATGATAGAAGCCTTGGCGTGCGGTGTGCCCGTAGCAGGTTACCCGGTTCCCGGCCCGCTCGACATCATTGGAAACCGGGGACTGGGACCGAAGGATGAACTAGCGGCATCTGTCGGTGCGGTGGATGAATCGCTCTCCACGGCCATTTTGTCTGCACTCGCGGTCGACCGCAACGACGCGGCGGCTTACGGATCACGCTTTACATGGGATAATGCCGCCGACCAGTTCCTCGCCGCCTTGTACGGCGCGCTGCACCAAAGGCTGGAAGCCGCTTAACCGCGCTTACGCGTCTGTCTGTAGGTCCCGAGAAGCCGCACGGAATTGCAGTGGAAGCGTAGCTCATCGAGGGCGCGATCGACAGCCGGATCGCCGGGCGCACCTTCGATGTCCGCGAAGAACTCGGTCGCGGCAAAGCTGGCACCATTTTGGTAGCTTTCCAGCTTGGTCATGTTCACTCCGTTTGTCGCAAAGCCGCCCATGGCCTTGTATAGTGCAGCAGGAATATTCTTTACCTCGAAGATGAAGGTCGTCATCAGCGTGCCGGTTAGGCTCGCTGGTTCTGCGGCTTCACGAGACAAGATCACAAAACGGGTCGTATTGCTGGCGTCATCCTGGATGCCATCGTTAATCACCACAAGGCCGTATATCTCCGCGGCGATGGGCGGAGCGATGGCGCCAGCGCTAGGGTCGTCATTGCCTGCTACAAAGGCAGCGGCAGCTGCAGTATCAGCATAGGCCACCGGAATAATCCCATGCTCCCGTAAATAGTGGCGGCATTGACCGAGGGCTTGTGGGTGGCTCATCGCGGTCGTGAGCTTGGCATCTCCCGATTTGGCCATGAGGCAATGGCGGATCGGCATGAAATGCTCCGCAATGATGCTCAGGCCGGATTCGGGCAAAAGAAAATGGATGTCAGCCACGCGCCCATGCAGCGAATTTTCAATCGGGATAATCGCGCGTGCGGCAGTTCCGTCCTTGACCGCGTCAATTGCATCTTCGAACGAAAAGCAGGGTAGGGGCAGGCATCCTGCGTCATATTCCAGCGCTGCCAAATGCGAGTTCGCGCCGGGTGCGCCCTGAAAGGCGATGGCTCGTGCAGTTTCGGTGGCGGCAGCGGCAGCCATTTCATTGACCTTGGCAAGGGCAGGTGCGGGATAGCTGTTCATGATGGCGGGTGCGATAGGGGAGGGAAACTAATGGGGCAAGACCGGATTTCGGCACTTGCACGGCCTGTCGTCGCCTATTAGAGGGGCGGGTGAATCCGGCGGGCTTTGGGGCCTCCAGCATATCGCAACACAGATCAGGGCAGAATATCAATGGACGCACGCAGTAATACAATCGCAGGCTGGGTTTTGGCAGGCGGTATCGCCGCGCTCGGGCTGAGTATCGCGTCCGGCATGTATTTTGACAGCGAAGCACCTGAAAAGCCGGGTTATGCAATCCAGGGTGTAGAGACCGACGGTGGCGGAGCCGCAGCGGCAGTGCCTATCGCTACCCTGCTTGCAACTGCCGACGTTGCCAAGGGCGAAGCGATCTTCAAGAAGTGCGTTGCCTGCCATACCATCGCCTCAGGCGGTGCCAATGGCATCGGGCCGAATCTTTGGGCTACGGTCGGGAAGCCGCTGGCAAGCCATGCTGGTTTTGCTTATTCCGACGCGCTTAAAAGCAAGGGCGGCACTTGGACGTTCGAGGCATTGAATGAATGGCTTGCCAATCCGAAAAAATATGCCCCGGGCAACAAGATGACATTCGCCGGCCTTGGCAATCCCGAAGAGCGAGCAGCGGTCCTCTTGTATCTGAATTCACAGGGTTCGAACCTTCCCTTGCCGGCCGCTCCCGCTGCTGACGCAGCGGCTGTTCCAGCCGACGGTGCTGCACCTGCTGCCGCTCCAGCCACGGGTGAAGACACCGCCACACCTACGACCGAAGCCCCGACGCAAGCTCCTGCTCAGGCTGCGACAGGCAATAGCAAGTAAATCAGCGCACGACTTCGTAGAAGTTGCAAATGGCGTCCCACGCTTCCTGGGCTGTTTCCACAAACTGAAACAGTTCTAGGTCGGGCGGGCTGATGACCCCTTCGAGCATCAACTCCTCGAAATTTACCACCCGGTTCCAGAATTCGCGGCCGAAGAGCAGTACCGGCATTTTCTTGATCTTGCCGGTCTGGATGAGCGTCAGCAGTTCGAAAAATTCATCGAATGTACCGAAGCCGCCGGGGAAAACCGCAACGGCGCGCGCGCGCAGCAGGAAGTGCATCTTGCGTAAGGCGAAATAGTGAAACTGGAAGCTCAGGCGCGGCGTGACGTACAGGTTCGGCGCCTGCTCATGTGGCAGGACGATGTTCAATCCCACCGATTCCGCACCGACATCATGCGCGCCGCGATTGGCGGCTTCCATGATGGATGGACCACCACCAGAGCACACAACGAAGTGTCGGCGTCCTTCCTCGTCCGTGACGTTCGCCTGACCCGCCAGTCGGGCCAGTTGTCTGGCTTCTTCGTAGAACCGCGATTTTTCTACCATGCGTTCGGCGATGGTTTTCGCACGCTCGCCGTCTGCTACGGCCAGCATAGCCTCGGCCGCTTCCGGCTCCGGGATGCGTGCAGAGCCGTACATCACCATCATCGAGCCGATATTGGCTTCGTCGAGCAGCATCTCGGTCTTGAGCAATTCGAGCTGGAACCGGACCGGGCGCAGGTCTTCGCGCAACAGGAATTCGGTATCCTGAAAAGCCAGCCGGTACGACTTGCTTTGCGTCTGGGGTGTGGAGAGTTGCTGTTCGGCGAAATCCGCCTCTTGCTGCGCTTTGTAAAAGCGGCGGTCTGTTATTTTTGTTTCGGTCATTAATGTGCGTTTAGGCGGGCGGCCATCCTTTTGCCACCCCCTATCGGCAGTAGCTCCATATGCCGCCGATCCGTCCGGCAGCCATATCGAAGTGGAAATGGTTGGCATGCGCCGCGTTATAGTCCGGCCCCAGTACCGTGCCGAAGCGTTTGCAGGCAGACGCATGCATCCTGCGCAGGAACTCGCGCTCATCTTGCCTGCCGTTCCACCCGTCAAGAACGGTTATCCTGCGTCCGTTCCGGAGGACGAAGGCCGAAACATCGACTGCGTTCGCCAGTCCATGCTCGGAAAGACGGCCTGTTTGTCCGCCGCCAATGTTTCGGCAACTATAGGTGCCGAACGTCTCGATCCTGGCGATATCCGACCCGAAATATTGTCTTGCCGCCGGCCGCACTGCAAATTGCGCCCAGGCCGCAAAGTTTGACGCCAGAGGACATGTCATCGCGCCCAAGTTGGTCGTCGGCGTCCCAAAATCCAGCAACTTTATCGTATTGGTTGTACGGCAACCTCCGGCAAAATTCTGGTCAGGCAACCTGCTGAACGAGACTGACTTTGCAGAGAGCTCGGCAAGGCATTGTCGCGTACTTGCCTGCTCATCCCGCTGCACGGCTTCAGGGCTTTTGCGCGCGACACAGGATGCCAGCAAAACGCCGGATGCGATCAGAAGCAGTGACGTGCCAAAATTCTTCATCTTCGCCCATAACCATCGACGCATCATATTGGTCCTTGCATGCCCTTTGACAGTTCCTTAGCAAGCGAATGCATGTTGCGAATCATTCTTAACAAGAAGGCGACGTTCTGGTTGTTACTGTCGATTCCCGCTCTCCTTATGCTGCGGGAATATGGGGCGGGCAACGCCATCGCGATGGATATGCTCCATCCGACAGGGGAATGGTCGGCGCGGTTTATGATATTCGCCATGATATTGAGCCCGACGGTGACGATACTCGGCCCGCGGCCCTGGCTTGGCTGGCTGGTCCAGCGGCGCCGTGCATTGGGCGTAGCTGCCTTCTGTTATGCCGTGTTGCACCTTATTTTCTATGTCGTTGACATGGGCAACCTCGACGACATGCTTGCCGAGTTCTGGGCACTTGGTATTTGGACCGGATGGGCTGCCATGCTGCTTTTCGTGCCGCTCGCGGCGACCAGCAATGACAGCTCGATGCGTGCACTCAAGGCTGGATGGAAGAGGCTTCAAAGGCTCGCATATCCGGCAGCTTTGCTTGTTCTCGTCCACTGGATTTTCGTGCATAACAATCTGGGTCCAGCATTGGTTCATTTCATCCCGCTGATATTGCTAGTCGCGGCCCGATACTTTCTCTCTCCCCGACCCCAAACCAAAGGAGCATAGTCATGCGTATATATTCAACCCTCATTCTCGTCGGAGCCGCATCGCTGGCCCTTTCGTCCGCGCCTGCAGCGGCTACCGGTGCGATCAAGTGTAAGGCAGGCCCTGTATCATCCTGGAAAAGCCAGGATGTATTGAAAGCTAAACTGGTAAAGGAAGGCTGGACCGTTCGTAAGTCAAAGGTCGATGGCGGCTGCTATGAGGTGTATGGCACCACGCCTGAAGGCGACCGCGTTGAAGCCTATTTTCACCCTGTCACGCTCGAAAAGCTGTACGTTGCACGCCGTGGCGAAGTGCTGTTCCGCAAAGCCGGTTACTAATGGTTACTGCCGATAGTCATTGACAAAAACGGGGCCGCGCTTAAACGCGGCTCCGGGCCACGCGGTCCCAACGCCGCGCTGCTCTCTGCAAGGAGACGCTTACATGACTATCGAGAAACCGCAGGTAAAGCCTGCGCGTCCGTATTTTTCTTCCGGTCCCTGCGCAAAGCCGCCGGGCTGGGAAGCTTCCAGATTAGCAACCGAATCGCTGGGCCGCTCGCATCGTGCGAAGATCGGTAAAACCCGTCTGCAACTTGCCATCGACCTGATGCGCGAGGTGCTTGAGCTGCCCGATACGCATCGGATCGGTATCGTGCCAGGTTCCGACACCGGCGCATTCGAAATGGCAATGTGGACCATGCTTGGCGCGCGTGGCGTGACGGCATTGGCTTGGGAAAGCTTTGGCGAAGGTTGGGTAACCGATGCGGTGAAGCAACTGAAGCTCGAGCCGAAGGTGCACCGGGCCGATTATGGCCAGCTGCCGGACCTGGACAAGGTCGACTGGAACGACGACGTCCTGTTCACCTGGAACGGCACCACCAGCGGCGTTCGCGTTCCCGACGGTGAATGGATACCCGACGATCGTGGCGGTCTGTCCTTTGCCGACGCAACCAGCGCGGTTTTTGCCTATGACATACCGTGGCACAAGATCGACGTCGCAACCTTCTCCTGGCAGAAAGTGCTTGGTGGCGAGGGCGGTCATGGCGTGCTGATCCTGGGTCCTCGTGCGGTCGAGCGGCTGGAAAACTACGCTCCTGCATGGCCGCTGCCGAAGGTATTCCGGCTCGCTTCCAAGGGCGCGCTGGCCGAAGGCGTGTTCAAGGGCGAAACCATCAACACGCCCTCGATGCTGGCTGTGGAGGACGCGATTTTCGCGCTGGAATGGGCCAAGTCGCTCGGTGGCCTGTCCGGACTGCAAGCACGCAGCAATGCCAACGCCCATGCGCTCGACAAGATTGTGGCGGACCGCGATTGGCTCGGCCACCTCGCGGTCGATAGCGGCACTCGGTCGAAGACATCGGTATGTCTGACCGTCGAGGGCGCGGATGCGGATTTCATCAAGAAATTCGCTGGCCTGCTCGAGGCAGAAGGCGCCGCCTACGACATAGCTGGATATCGCGACGCCCCACCCGGCCTGCGGATATGGTGCGGCGCGACTGTTGATGCCGCAGATATCGTGGCTCTCGGGCCTTGGCTCGATTGGGCCTACGCACACGCGCGCGCATAAAAGCTGCCGTCACCCTGAACTTGTTTCAGGGTCCATCCATCCTTTCGAGGTCCGCCCTTGCTGCAGGATGGATGCTGAAACAAGTTCAGCATGACGGTTTAGAATTCAGACCTTTCCGAAAAAGGAAAACAAAATGACCAAACCCCGCGTACTCATTTCCGATAAAATGGACCCCAACGCAGCAAAGATTTTTGCCGAACGCGGCTGCGATGTGGATGTCATCACTGACAAAACTCCCGAAGAACTGGCCGCCATCATTGGCGACTATGATGGTCTCGCCATTCGCAGTTCGACCAAGGTGACGAAGGCCATTCTCGACGCGGCGACCAACCTCAAAGTAATCGGGCGCGCCGGTATCGGCGTAGATAATGTCGATATTCCTGCAGCGTCGGCCAAGGGCGTCGTCGTGATGAACACCCCTTTCGGTAACTCGATTACGACAGCCGAACATGCCATCGCGCTGATGTTTGCCCTGGCTCGCCAACTGCCGGAGGCGAACGCCCAGACGCAGGCAGGGCTGTGGCCGAAAAACGGCTTCATGGGCGTCGAGGTTACCGGCAAGACGCTCGGCCTGATTGGCGCGGGCAATATAGGCAGTATCGTTGCCAGCCGCGCGCTCGGCCTGAAGATGAAGGTTGTGGCGTTCGATCCGTTTCTAACCGCCGAACGCGCCGTTGAAATGGGTGTCGAGAAGGCCGATCTCGATACGCTGCTTGCCAAGGCGGATTTTATCACACTGCATACGCCGCTGACAGACCAGACGCGCAATATCCTGTCGAAGGAGAATCTGGCCAAGGCCAAGAAGGGCGTTCGGATCATCAACTGCGCGCGGGGTGGTCTGGTGGACGAAGCAGCCTTGAAAGAAGCGCTGGACAGCGGCCATGTCGCAGGTGCGGCGCTGGATGTGTTCGCGACCGAACCGGCCAAGGAATCGCCGTTGTTCGGAACCCCCAATTTCATCTGCACGCCGCATCTGGGCGCCTCGACCAATGAAGCCCAGGTCAATGTCGCCTTGCAGGTCGCCGAACAGATGGCCGACTATCTGGTCAATGGCGGCGTTACCAACGCGCTTAACATGCCCAGCCTGTCGGCCGAAGAGGCGCCAAAGCTGAAACCATATATGACATTGGCGCAGAAGCTGGGTTCGCTAGTTGGGCAACTCGCGCATGACGATCTCGACAATATCGCGATCGAGGTCGAAGGTGCCGCCGCCGAGCTCAATATCAAGCCGATAACCGCAGCCGTTCTGTCGGGCTTCATGCGGCGTTTCTCGGACGCGGTGAATATGGTCAACGCGCCCTATCTCGCCAAGGAACGTGGTTTCGATATCCGCGAAGTCCGGCATGACAAGATCGGCGCTTACCATACGTTGGTCCGGGTCACCGTCAACACCAGCCAAGGCCCCCGGTCTGTCGCGGGTACGCTGTTCGCCAACAGTGAAGCGCGTCTGGTGGAGATTTTCGGCATCAGTCTTGAGGCAGAGCTTGAAGGCAACATGCTCTACATCGTCAACGAAGACGCGCCTGGCTTCATCGGCCGTATCGGATCGCTATTGGGAGAAGCGGGCTTGAACATCGGCACCTTCCATCTCGGCCGCCGGAATGCGGGAGGCGAAGCGGTGCTGCTGCTCAGCATGGATTCGGACATTCCGGAACCGGTGCTATGGTCTGCCTGCAAGCTTCCGGGCGTGAAGACGGTGAAGGCACTAAGATTCTGAACGGGCTTTCCCGTACAGATTTTTCAAGTAAAGAGCGCGCATGACGAGCATTCCGCCCGACCTGTTACCCGAAGGCTTTCGGGACCGCCTGCCGCCGCAGGCGGAAACGGCGGCGCGGGTGGCACGGGCGATGCTCGATGTAATGGCCTCGAACGGTTACGTCCGGGTCAGTCCTGCGATAGCGGAGTTTGAAAGCAGCCTGTCCGCACGCAGCGGGGGCGCGACGCGCAACAGCCTGCTACGCTTCACTGACCCGGTGTCGGGCCACACGCTGGCGTTGCGCGGCGACATTACCATCCAGGTTGGTCGTATCGCCACAACGCGGATGGCCCGCACGCCGCGCCCGCTCCGTCTATGCTATCATGGCCAGATTTTGCGGCTTCGCGCGCGGCAACTGCGGCCGGAGCGTGAAATCACCCAACTGGGTGCCGAACTGATCGGCAACGACAGCGTTGCCGCGGCATCGGAGATTGTCGGCGTCGCTGTCGAAGCTCTGGAGGCGGCTGGCGTAAAAGACATCACGGTCGATTTCACGCTGCCCGATCTGGTTGAAACCCTGGCGGTAAAGGCCTTGCCATTGTCTCCGGACAAAATCGATGCGGTGCGTTCCGAACTCGATATGAAGGATGCGGGTGGCCTGAGTGCCTTGGGTGCCGATGCCTATTTGCCTTTGCTGGCGGCGACCGGGCCTTTTGCCGAGGCGGTGGAGAAACTCCGCGCCATCGACGCGGGTGGTGCATTGGCCTCGCGCATAGAGGCGCTTGAGGCGATAGCGGAATCGGTTACGGGCCGCGCAACCATCACCCTCGACCCGACCGAGCGCCATGGCTTCGAATATCAAAGCTGGTTCGGCTTTACGCTCTTTGCCAAAGGTTACACGGCTGCCTTGGGTCGGGGCGGCACCTATGCCATCGAAAATGGCAACGGAACAGGAGAGGTTGCCACCGGCTTTTCACTCTATCCCGATCCGTTGATCGAAAACGATGTCCAGCCCGAAAACCGCCGCCTGTTCCTGCCAGCAGGCACATTACCGAGCAAAGCTGCGCAAATGCGAAACGAAGGTTGGGTTACGGTGGCCGCGCTTGATGAAGCCGATAGCGCAGCCTCTCTGGGCTGCGCCTATGTTATGGTCAACGGTCGCGCGGAGCCGGTCTAGGTATCGAACACCTGACGTAGCCAGGCGTCGACCACCGACGTTGCCGGATAATTCGGGTCGCCGAGCTTTCGGTTGATTTCCATATGGCCCATCAGACCCTTTCCATTGAAACCACGCAATTCGACGTTTGTGCCATTCTTGCGCAGCGTCTCGCTAAGCGCGGCCGATTGCCGCGCACCGTCTTCGCGCTCGACATGCAGGATCAGGAAGGCGGGCGCGTTGGGTGCGGACGCATGCCAATAGGGCGACAATCTCTTCTGGCGCGCAGGATCGGTGCCAAATGCCTGAACGTAGGTGTCCTTCATCCTCTTTGCGCCTTCGGCCATTTGTGCAGGCACATCATAAGCCGCGCCGTCGAGCGGAATGACACCCGAAAGGTCTGACAATCTGAGTCCCGCTTCACGCAAATATTGCTGATCGGTGCCGAGCAGCGCAACGAGATGCGCGCCCGCGCTGTGCCCCATCAGGACAATGCGGCCGCTATCGATACCCAGCCTTTTCGCATTGCTGCGCAGATAGGCGACAGCAGCCGCAACATCCGCAGCTTGCTGTTCCACTGTCGCATCGGGAACGAGGCGGTAGTTGATGCTGGCAAAGGCATAGCCTTGGCCGGTATAGTGCGATGCCTTGTACTGGCCGGTGGCATTGCGCTTGTCACCGCGTTTCCAACCACCGCCATGCACGAATATCACCAGAGGCGCGCGCTCGGATTTCGCCTGCCAGAAATCGAGCTTTTGCAATGGTTCATCGCCATAGGCCATTTCAGTTGCGCCGACCGCAGCGCGCGACATTTTCTCTTCTCCGCCGCGCTGACCAAGCCGTTCGCGAATGTCGGCGCGGCATTTTTCGGATAGCTGGCTGGCCTTTTCCCGCAGGCAAGTGCGGATGGCGCCACGATCTGTGCCGCATAGCTGCACGATTTCCTTGCGACAGTCCGGGGTCATTCGTTCGCCCCGCTGTGCCACCGCACAGGTTGCAACCATAGCCAGGGCCGCGCCGCCCACTATCCATTTTCGCATCTTTTGCCTCCATTGACGCTTTAGGGTGGACGTCGAGCGTCCATCGTCATAACGGGGCGCACGGCGAATCCCTTCGCGGAAAATATCTTCCGTGCGAGAAAAAGGCCCCAGAGCTGTCTGGCTTGTCAGGGAATTTTTGAGTGGCGAATGTAACCGTAATCGGCGCCCAGTGGGGCGACGAAGGAAAAGGCAAGATTGTCGACTGGTTGGCGGAGCGCGCCGACGCCGTTGTCCGATTCCAGGGCGGACATAATGCAGGACATACACTCGTGGTGGGTGAGAATGTCTACAAGCTGTCTCTGCTACCGTCGGGCATTGTCACCGGCACATTGTCGATTATCGGCAATGGTGTGGTTCTCGACCCCTGGGCGCTGCGCGATGAAATGACCAAGCTGCGCGGGCAGGGGGTCGCGATAACCACCGAGAATTTCGCCTTGGCCGATAACTGCGCGCTCATACTTCCGATTCATCGCGATCTGGACGGCTTGCGCGAAGCCGCGGCTGGTTCCGGCAAGATCGGTACCACTGGACGCGGCATCGGCCCTGCTTATGAAGACAAGGTCGGCCGCCGCGCGATCCGGGTGTGCGATCTCGCGCATCTCGATGCGTTGGAGGCGCAGCTCGACAGGCTTTGCGCGCACCATGATGCCTTGCGTGCCGGTTTCGGTGAGCCACCTGTGGACCGCGAACGGCTGATCGCGGACCTCAAGGAAATTGCGCCTTTCGTACTCGAATATGCGCAGCCGGTGTGGAAGCGGTTGAAGAAAGTCCGGAAGGCAGGTGCGCGGATATTGTTCGAAGGTGCGCAAGGCGTGCTGCTCGACGTCGACCACGGCACTTATCCATTTGTGACCAGTTCCAACACCGTGTCCGGCACGGCGGCGTCGGGTTCGGGCCTCGGTCCGAGCGCCGCAGGCTTTGTTCTGGGTATTGTCAAAGCATACACCACGCGCGTCGGCTCCGGCCCGTTTCCGACCGAGCTTGAGGACGAAACCGGCCAACGCCTTGGCGAGCGGGGCCATGAATTCGGCACCGTTACCGGCCGCAAACGTCGCTGCGGCTGGTTCGATGCCGTCATCGTCCGTCAAAGCTGTGCGGTGTCGGGCGTAACCGGCATTGCACTGACAAAGCTCGACGTGCTCGACGGCTTTGACACGATCAAGATATGCACCGGATACCGCCTGAACGGCAGGGTCTATGACTATCTCCCTGCGCATGCCGCCGATCAGGCCGCTGTGGAACCGATATATGAGGAGATGCCCGGCTGGCAGGAAACCACGGCAGGTGCCCGCAGCTGGGCTGACCTGCCCGCGCAGGCGATCAAATATATCAGCCGCGTTCAGGAACTGATCGAAACGCCCGTCGCGTTGGTCAGCACCTCGCCGGAGCGCGAGGACACTATTTTGGTGCGCGATCCTTTCGCCGACTAGCCGCTCTTCAACTCGTCCTTCAGCCGCAAACTTGCGCGCCAGAAGAAGAAGGCGGGGATGAGGCCGAGCCACGCTGCGCCGTACAGCACCCAGCGCACGCTTTCGTCGCCAGCGATAGGTTTGAATGCGTCAGAGAGCATGCCGAACAACAATGGCCCCAGGCCGAGGCCGATCAGGTTTTGGGCAAAGATCATGATGGCCGCCGCCATGGCTCTCGCTTCGGGGCGCACCAGGCCCTGCACACATCCATAGGTCGGCCCGTAATAAGCCGCATTGAGCGCAGTGGGCAGCGCGAGCAGCGCAATGGCGATCCGCCAATCTGTCACATAATAGCCAAGGAATAGCAGTGGCGCCGCGATCACCATCCCGATTGCCGGCGTGGTGAGGATATGGCGCTTGTCGGCCTTACCGAACCGGTCTGCCATCATCCCGCCGAGCCAGGTGCCGACGATCCCCGCAATGCCGAGCACGATGCCCAGCAACAAGCCAGTCTCTCCCGCACTCAGACCGTGCGAGCGGATGAAGAGGATGATCGCCCAAACACCTTTGCCATAGGACAGAAAGGCCGTGATCGATGCCGCTATCGCCAGATAGGCAAAAGCACGCGAGGAGAATACTTCCTTTACGGCCTCCATTGTGGACAATGCAGGCTTCGAAGCGCCGGCCGCGATCCTTTCCTTCGATTTGCGGGGTTCCTTGAGGATGAACGGCAGCATGAATGCCATCAACACGCCGGGTATCGCGACAATCAGAAAGGCGTTTCGCCAGCCATAGGCATCGTTGAGCACCCCGCCGACTATCAGCCCCAGGAGGCTGCCGACCGGGATACCGA
>JACVCM010000043.1 GCA_016742125.1 Sphingomonadaceae bacterium
GCCCGGGCGGAATTGGCAGCGCACGAGGTCATCGTGATTATGAACGCACGCATCAAGGGCCCTTTCTTGCGGCCTTCCCCGATCGCATAGGCGGCAACCACAAATGCCGCATCGGTGACGGTGCTTATGTCGCCACCACTGGCTGGCCCAGCATCAATGCGACGCATAGTGGCGACAGCTGGCTTGGTCTTCCCGGGACCGGCAAGCGGATTACCATGAAAGTCATGGATTTCTGGCGACGCGAGGGCGATCTGCTGGCCGAAAACTGGGTCTTCATCGACATGATCGATTTGCTTGCACAGATTGGCGTCGATGTTTTTGCGCGGGTCCGCGCACTGGAAGGGGCAAACATCAGATGAACGCTTTCATCGACGCAAAAGACATCAGCCTCACCCGCCGGACTGGTGCACTCGCCTTTCTTCTTGTGGCCTATTTCTTCTATGCCTGGTCGTGGAACACCGTCGATATCCTGCGCCCCTATATCAAGGAATCGCTGGGCCTTACCGACCTGACGGCAGGGTCGGCCTATACGATCCAGTCGGCTGGGGCGATTGTCGGCGCAGTGGTGATGGGACAAGTGGCCGACAAGATCGGGCGACGTAATGCCCTGGTCATATCGATGTTCGGCTATGGTGGGTTCCTGTTGGCCGCGCTGCTGGTGACCGATTACACAACGCTTGTCATGCAACGCGTTGGCCTTGGCTTCTTCATGGGTTCCATGTTTCCCATTGCGGTAGGCATTTATTCGGGACTGTTCGGGCGCGATGTACGGGGCGTGATTGCGGGCTTTGTGCTGGGCACCTACAATGTGGCTGTGGCTGCACTCGGCTTCCTCTCTGCCGCAGCGTTCAAGGCAGGCTATGACTGGACAGTGCTGTTATGGGCAGGCGCAATACCGGTCAGCATCGCGCTTTTTGCATTCCTGATCATACCCGATGACCGCCGGTTAATCCCTATGGATGGGCTGAGTGAGGGGCAAACAACTGCCAAAGCCGCGCTCCCCATCGCCGAATTGTTCAAACCCGGCGTTGCAAAGCAGACCATCTTGCTCGCGACCATGACCGGGCTCAACTTCTTCGCCTATCAGGCGTTCACTGGCTGGGCCTCAACCTATTTGAAGGAAGACCGGATGATCCCCGATACAGTGGTCGGCGATGTCCTGGGCTGGCAGTTTATCGGTGCGGCGTTGGGGGGGCTTGTCTGGGGCTTTGTCAGCGATCGATTTGGCCGCCGATCCGCCGCATGGGGCTTCGTCCTCGCCGCCAGTCTGATCCCCGTTTACTTGTTCGTGCCGATGCCGGTCGGCCTGCTGGAATTGACTGGTTTTGTATATGGCGTCATGCTGTCCTGCAGCGCAATTTGGGGGCCTTGGCTGTCCGAGCTATACCCCCCGCATCTGCGTTCCACCGCCGCTTCGATTTTCAACTGGGGCCGCGTGATAAGCATGACCGCACCGCTGATCACTGCGCCGCTGATCGATGGTTTCGGTCGCGCACCGGTGATGAGCCTTGCCTCGATCAGTTTCCTTGCCGCCGCGATCATATGGTTTCGTTTGCCAGAAACCGTCATCCGCAGATGACCCTGACCCACCGCATTGTCGATGCGCATCATCATTTGTGGGATCTGAACGCGGTTCATTATCCATGGCTGATGGAGCGCGGGGTTCGCCGGTTTTTTGGCGACCCAGCGCCTATCCAGAAAAACTATCTGGTCAGCGACTTCCGGGACGATCACGGGGATTTGTCCATCGTGAAAAGCGTCCACGTCCAGGTCGGCGTTGCACCGGAAGATTCGCTTTTGGAAACACGCTGGTTGCAGGAGCAGAGCGATGCTCATGGGCTACCCAATGCCATCATCGCCTTTTGCGATCTGACCGCAGAAGACTTGGCCGCACAGCTGGACGCACATGCCCAGTCACCGGCATTCCGGGGAGTGCGGCAAATCGTGGGGCGCAGTGCTGAAGAAGACGCCAAGACTGGCACAGCTTCCCTGTTGACCGATCCCCGCTTTGCCGAGGGGCTGGCGGAGCTGGACCGGCGCGGGCTTTCTTTTGATCTGCAATTGGTGCCGTCGCAAATGGAGGCTGCGGCCGAGTTGCTGGAGACGCTACCCGACCTGAAGGTTGCACTGTGTCATGCGGGCAGCTTTAGCCGCGCACGGGATTTTGGCATGTGGCATAGCGGCATCAAACGCCTGGCCGACTTGCCCCGCATGATCTGCAAGATATCGGGCTTTGGCATGTTTGATCCCGGCTGGACGGCGCAATCGGCAAAGACGCAATTCGATGCTGTGGTGGCTGCTTTTGGCCCGGCGCGCATTGCCTTTGGCTCTAACTTTCCCGTCGACCGGCTCTACTCGGACTATGGCAGCATATGGATGCGCTTTGCCCAACTTGCGCGAGATGTTTCAGAGAGCGGGCAGGCTGCGATGTTTGCGGAAACTGACGAACGCTTTTACCGGATATGAGCAAGGTCGCGGCGATCGCCTTCCATGCCAGCCCGCCGCCAGGCGAATGGTATAACGATCCCAATGCCCTGCTTTTTGACGGCACCGGTTTTCATATATTTGCACAGCACCGCGCGGACGCGCCAGCCTTCGAACGCAACGGTTGGGCAAGGATATCGAGTCCGGACCTGTTGCATTGGAGTGACCATAGAGGAGTCATTCCGCCCGATAAAAATGATGCATGGTCGGGATCGATAGTGGCTGACGGGCCTGGGCTTGAAGTGTGGCATACGAGGCACTGCGAACGGATGCAGGACCAGGTGATGCGGCGCTCGCACGATACGGGGCAAAGCTGGACGCAGGCTTTGGCCTCGCTGGGCCCGGCGCGCACCGATTGGCGCGATCCTTTCGTTTTCCGCTGGTGCCGGGAGTGGCGGATGTTGTTGGCCGTTCCCTGTCCGTGGAGTGCGGATGGCACATCAACGCGCTCCTGTATCGAGATCTATCGTGCAGATGCGAGCCGGGTCGATTGGGAGAAAATTGGCCAGATTGGCCCATGGAACGATATGGGGGTCTTGTGGGAAGTCCCGCTCCTGCTTCCTGACCCGATGGGTGACAATTTCTGGTCGCTGATCATCTCCCGGGTTGATCGGCGACATGAAAGCGCCTGGTGCGATGTGCAGCGCTGGCGCGGGCATTTTGACGGGACGCAATTTGCGCGGCTGAAAGGAGACGACGACGAAGGCGAGTCGGTCGACTGCGGCCCCGATTATTATGCAGCAATGGCCAATGTCGAAGAGCACTGGCCCTTTGCCGAACGGGCGCTTGTTGGCTGGGCATCGAACTGGCAGACGGCCCGGCGCATGCCTTGGCCTGGTTTTCACGGCGGCCCGATTGCGCTGCCCCGGCAATTGACCGCGGTGGGAACGGCGCCAATCCCGTCCATCATCGACGCATTTTCCCAGTCTGCAGCAGCGGTTCCAAAGGCGGGGCTTGGGCAGGCCAGGAACCTGGTCGGGCCGCTCGCTTTACGGATCGAGGGCAAATCTGACCGGCTTCTTGTCGGGGTCGCTTTGGATGGTACCCTTAGTGTTGAACGGGATGGCGCAGAATGGCTGCAATGGCGGCGGGAATTCCCGGCGACGATGCGCGCGCAACGCACATTGTCTTTATTCCTCGACGGACCGCTGATCGAACTTCACATTGGCCCCGACGATCGCTGGATTACCTGCGCCTTACCGCAACAGGATCTGCCATTCATGGTGTCGCTGAGAGATAACGGCGCCGCCGTCCCATTTGACTGGCACAGCCTAGCCTGAACAAAAAGGGCGACCCGTAGGCCGCCCTTTCAATTTACCGTGAAGACAATGGTCAGAATTTGAAGCTGCCGATCACACCCCATTGGCGTGGTGGAGCATAGCTTGCCTGCAGCGCACCGCCGCCGCCCCAGACGAAGCGGGTTGCGGTCGCCTTCTCGGTGACGTTGTTGACATAGCCTTGTATCGAGATGTTCTCGTTGAAGGCCAATGTCAGGCGCAGGTCGAGCTTGGTATAGCTTTCCTGTTTCTCCAGGATCGAATTGAACGGCTGCCCGAACCACGATCCCGAATATGACAAGGCCGCATAAGGTGTCAGCTTCATCTCCCCACCCAACGGAATATCGTAGGATGCGTAAACCGAACCCATCGTTTCGGGTGAATAGGGGATGCGGTTGCCGCTGATATCGCAACCAAAAGCTGCCGCAGGCTGACCCGCGCCACCGGTTCCGGGAACAAGCCCGCAGTTATAACCCGGTGCAAACACCCGGCGTTGACCCGCTGGCGCAATGGTCACCCCATTGACGACTGTCGGCGTGAGCTGGGTCGCATCTGTAACCAATATACTGGTCCCAAAAGGTGCCGGTACATTGTCATATTGGGTGTATTTCGCGTTCAGATATGCGAACGTCGCACCGATTTGCAGTTCGTCGGTTGGCTGCCAGATCGCTTCCAGCTCTGCACCATAGGACCGCGCCTTGCCGCTATTTTCGATAATCGAAAGCGTTGTTGCACCTGCTGGCACCTGGCGCTGTTCCTGCAGACCTTTGTATTTATTGTAGAATAATGCGAGGTTCAGCTGAACAGTATTGTCGACGAAGCGGTTTTTGGAGCCGATCTCAAACGCAGTCACGGTCTCAGGATTGAAGGTCGGCGTCAGCGCAGCCTGATTCTGGCCCGAGTTGAAACCGCCCGAGCGGAAGCCGGTCGAGGCGGAGGCATAAAGCAGATTGTCGTCGGTCATCTGATAGTCGACGGCCAGACGCCATGTCGCCTTCTTGAACTTCTTGGTATCGTATGTCGCACCCGTCAGAACCGTGGTATTGGCAGCAAGACATTGAAAGCCGGGTCGCGGCGCGGGAAGCGTCACATAGGTGCAATTGGTGGGCGCGCCCCGAACACCGAAAGCGCTGTCCGGAATCGGGCCGGTGCGCAATGTGATCGCCGTGCCCTGCGGCACGGGCGGGACGCCGGCTGTTGGCAGGATCGCGTTGGCATTCGCAAAGGCGAAATCCTTCGTATCGACCGTATAACGCAAACCCGCGGTGACCCTGAGCTTTTCGGTTACTGCATAGGTGGCCTGTGCATAGGCCGCGACGGATTCGGTTTCGGCGCGCTGCTGATCGTAAAAGCCACCGCCATTGGCCGGCAGGTTCAGGTTGGGCGTTACATTGCGGATGATGCGTGGCAATTGCTGGTTGATGAAAATGCCCGTGAGCTTATCCTTGAAATAATAGCCGCCCAAAACATAGGTTAACGGACTGCTATCATCGCTGGACAGCAATTGCACCTCCTGGCTGAAGGTCTTGGCGCGGGTATCCTGAAAATCGATACCAACCTGGTTGGCTGAAAAGTCGGTATCAGATGTACGGATCGCTCCAAAGTCGGTGTAACCCGTGATCGATTTCAGCGTGATCCCGCCAAAGTCATATGCCAGCGTACCTGTCCACGCCTTGTTCTCAAGATCGAGCACTGTGGGCTGGTCGGTGTCGATCAAATAGGGGTTGCCGGACGCAAAAATGGGAATACCCAAATCGGACGAAGCCGGAGTTGTTGCTCCAGGCAGCGCGTCGTTAACGCCGTCACGGTTGCCGGGCCGCGTGTTCAGACCGAGCACCGGAGTGCCGTTATATAGCTGCTGTCGGCTATTCACATCGAAATATGAACCAATCAATTTGTAACCAAAGGCGGAGCCGCCTGCACCCGTCCGTTTTGAGTAATCGAACTTGATTGATGCACTGAATGCGTCATTGGGCTGCAACAGCAAAGTGCCGCGAACATACCGGTTATTGTCGTCAAACAGGTTGTTGCCCAGCGAATTGACGTTCTTCACATAGCCATCGGATGTTTCGTAGGATCCCGCGATACGCAGCGCCACGGTGTCGCTCAACGCCGCATTGACGTAAGCATCGGTGCGGAAACGCCCATATTCTCCCACGGTTAGGTCGATACCGCCGAAATAGCCCTCGAATGAGGGTGCAGCAGTAACGATCGAGATGTTACCACCGAAGGTGTTGCGTCCATATAGCGTCCCCTGGGGACCGCGCTGCACTTCAACCCGGGCAATATCGACAAAGCCAGTGGTCGCCTGGCTTGCGCGTGACTGGTAGACGCCATCGATGAAGAAACCGATGGTTGTATCGCCATTGACGCCGACATTCTCGGTGCGCACACCGCGGATTGCTGGGCGCGCGTCGGACCCGGAACGGCCGAAGGTGAAGCCCGGGACCTGGCCTTCAAGGCGTGAGATATCGTTGGTCCCACGCTCCGCCATCTGCTCCGCAGTCAGCGCCGAAATGGAAATCGGCACATCCTGCAGATTTTCCTCACGCCTTTGGGCGGTAACGACGATTTCCTCAATTCCCGCCTGATCCCCTTCGGCATCCTGCGCGAAAGCCGGCAGTGCGGTGAAGTTGATAATGGTAATCGCCACCCCGGCCAGCAATAATGGCTTGAACGAACGCGTCATGTTTCAGTCTCCCCTTTAGAATTCCGTTACAGTGAAGTGGACTTCAAAATGACTGCGAATGCAAGAACAAAATGACTTCGAATGCAGCGCGCGATTTCCCGTGGCAAAAGCGCAACAGGTCAGTCTTGTAATTTTATTGCGCCGTCCACCCGCCGTCGACAAGCAAGCTGGTCCCTGTGACCATATTTGCTGCGGGCGAAACCAGGTAGAATACGGCCGCCGCCACGTCTTCCGGTTTCCCGATCCGGCCCAGCGGGATCATGCTGTCGACAAATGCGCGAAAGTCGGCATTGTCGAGCATCGGCCTGGTCATCGGTGTTTCGATGAAGGTCGGAGCAACAGAATTGACGCGGATATTGTGCGGCGCGAGTTCCACCGCCATGGCCTTTGTCAGACCTTCCAGCGCATGTTTAGTCATACAGTAGACCGTGCGTCGCGGGCTTCCTACATGCCCCATCTGGCTCGTGATATTGACGATCGCTCCCCCATTTCCGCGCCGCAACATGGATCGTACTGCCGCCTGAGCGACGAGATAGGCGCTGCGCACATTCAGGTTCAGCATGTTATCCAGGATATCGATGGCCACCTCAGCCATCGGCAATGGCATGTTGGTTCCGGCATTGTTGACCAGAATATCAACATCGCGTTGCGCAAGCGCCTCGGGAAAGGACGCGTCCATGACATTGGCCGCCCAGATTTCGATATTGGTATGTCGGGCAGCCAAGGCAGCCAAACTTTCGGGATCTCGCGCCACGGCAACGACGTTGGCGCCCGCCTCGGCCAATGCCAGCGATATTGCCTCCCCCAACCCTTTGCTTCCGCCGGTGACAACAGCGGTTTTGCCCGCCAGGCTGAAGGCATCGACACGCATAAAATCCCCATTGCATTCGAAGTCAATCTCGTTAGCTTAAAGATATTCCAGTCATTTGCAAAGAGTCGAAGGGGAAGATCTATAATGGCCCGCTTTCTGAAAACCGGCATTACCGAAGACGCCGCTGCGGAAGCAGACGCGCAAGTTCGCGCCACAGTCGAAGAGATTATTGCCGATGTGAAAAAACGCGGCGATGATGCAGTGCGCGACTGGTCGAGGAAGTTCGACAACTGGGCCCCGGCCAGCTTCCGCCTTTCCGGCAAGCAGATCGAATCGGCCTATGCAGCGCTCGACCCGCAGACGATAGAAGACATCCGCTTTGCGCAGACGCAGGTTCGCAATTTCGCACAAATACAGCGTGATGCCTTGAAAGATGTAGAGGTAGAGACGCTGCCCGGGGTGGTGCTCGGGCACAAAAACCTGCCGGTAAACTCGGTGGGTTGCTACGTACCCGGCGGCAAGTATCCGTTGGTGGCCTCTGCGCATATGAGCGTTGTGACCGCCAAGGTCGCTGGTGTGAAGCATGTCATTTCGGTTGCGCCTCCCTTTGAAGGCAAGCCCAATCCTGCAATCGTCGTAGCCATGCATATGGCAGGTGCAGACGAGATCTTGTGCGTCGGTGGAGTACAGGCCGTGGCCGCGATGGCGCTCGGCACCCAGAGCATCGCGTCAGTCGACATGATTGTCGGGCCGGGCAACGCTTATGTTGCAGAGGCAAAGCGACAGCTTTTTGGACGTATAGGCATCGATTTGCTCGCCGGGCCGACCGAAACGCTGGTCATCGCCGATGAAGAGGGCGCCGATGGCGAGCTATGTGCAGCCGACCTGCTGGGGCAGGCCGAACATGGCCCCAACTCCCCGGCGGTCCTTCTCACCAATTCCGAAAAGCTTGCACGCGAGACGATGGCGGAGATCGAGCGCCAGCTTACAATCCTGCCCACCGCCCATATCGCCTCAAAGGCATGGGCCGATTACGGACAGGTGATTGTCTGCGACAGCTATGAAGAAATGGTTCAGGTCGCTGACGATATCGCGTCGGAGCATGTCCAGGTGATGACGCACGATCCTGATTATTTCCTGCATAACATGACTAACTATGGCGCGCTGTTTCTTGGCAACAGGACGAATGTCTCTTATGGCGACAAGGTAATAGGCACCAACCACACGCTACCCACCAAAAGGAATGCCCGTTTCACCGGCGGTCTTTGGGTTGGCAAGTTCATCAAAACATGCACATATCAGCGCGTGTTGACCGACGAGGCGAGTGTTATGATCGGGGAATATTGCAGCCGCCTTTGCGCTATCGAAGGCTTTGCCGGGCACAAGGAACAGGCGGATATTCGCGTGCGCCGCCTCAGCCAGAAGAAAGCTGCCTGAACATGAAAAGCCGCCGCCGCGCGACCTCCTATGACGTCGCTGCCCATGCGGGCGTGTCACAGTCGGCGGTATCCCGCTGTTTCAAGGAAGGCGCCAGCATCTCGCACAAAACCCGCGAGAAAGTGATGGAAGCCGCACGCGAGCTGAATTATTATCCCAACGCCATAGCGCGCGGCCTGATCACGCAGCGGTCCAATCTGGTGGCGGTGATTATTTCCAACCTCACCAATCTCTATTATCCGGAAGTGTTGGCGGAACTGACGCAGCGGCTTTCGGCGCAAGGCGTGCGGGTGCTACTCTTCTCGCTGGCGGCTGAATCGGATGTGGACGAAGTGCTTGACCAGGTCTGGCAATACCGGGTCGATGGCGCGATTGTTGCTGCGCGGCTGGACCCTTCGCAGTTGGCGGGCTTTGCGGATCGCGGCGTGCCTGTCGTCCTGTACAACCGTGTTGGCGAAGGCGTCCCGGTATCCAGCGTCTGTTGCGATTCCATTGCTGGCGAATATGCGCTGACCGATGGCCTGCTGGCGCATGAGCACCGCCGATTTGGTATCATTGCAGGCCCCGCCGACAGCTATGTCGGCGAAGAGCGCGTGAACGCCGCGGTCCGGCGCCTAGACATGAACGGCGCGGAGCATTTTGTCGTGCGTGGCCGGTTTGACTATGCCAGCGGCGAAGAAGGGTTGAAGGCGTTAATGCGCGAATCGGGAGATCGTCTTGATGCCGTGATCTGCGCCAACGATTTGATGGCTGTAGGCGCCATCGACTGCGCGCGTGGCCATTTCGGGCTTCGCGTGCCAGAGGATTTGTCGATTGTCGGCTTCGACGGCGTTGGCCCTGCTACCTGGTTGTCCTATCAGGTGACCACCGTGCGCCAGCCAGTCCGCCGGATGACCGAGGCTGCTGTATCCATGCTGCTGGAACGGATTGAAAAACCCGACATCTCGCCTGAACAGAGGCTGTTCGCAGGCGAACTTCTGCCCGGCGCATCTGCTCGCTTGGGCTAACAGAATATATCATCCGAGGGAGAATTGATGGCCGACCGCATATTGACAACACATGTGGGATCGTTGCCACGCTCTGCAGCGGTAACCGACCTGATCTTTGCGCAAGAGCGCGGCGAAGGGGTTGATGCGGCGGAGTTTGAACAGGTAATTGGTGCCGCTGTCGACGAGGCGGTTGCACTGCAGGTAGCCAATGGCGTCGATCTGGTCTCCGACGGCGAAATGTCGAAGATCAGCTACGCAACATACATCAAGGATCGCATAACCGGCTTTGACGGTGACAGCCCGCGTAGCGCGCCGAGGGATCTGGAAATGTTTCCCTCCTTCCTGGAGCGGCAGGCCAAAGGTGGCGGTACACCTACCTATCGGCGACCCAAATGCGTCGGTGACGTAAAACCCAAAACCCTTGCGCCACTGGAAGAAGATCTGGCGCATATGGCCGCTGCCATAGCCAGGCATGAACCGGTCGGGGGGTTTATGAACTCCGCTTCCCCTGGCGTGATCGCCTTGTTCCAGCCGAATGAATATTACCCGAGCCAGGATGCCTATCTGGAGGCGCTGGCAGAGGCGATGCGGCCTGAATATGAGGCAATCGTAGCTGCTGGGCTATATCTCCAGCTCGATAGCCCCGACCTTGGCCTTGGACGCCACATGATGTACAAGGACCGCAGCGATGACGAGTATCTGCGGCTTATAGGCGGGCATGTCGAGGCGCTGAATCACGCGTTGCGCAATGTGCCGGCGGACCGTGTGCGCATGCATGTTTGCTGGGGCAATTATGAAGGCCCGCATTGCTGCGATGTCGAAATGGGCGTCATCCTGCCGACGTTGATGCAGGCCAAGCCTGTCGGCCTGCTATTTGAAACCAGCAACCCGCGCCACCAGCACGACTGGAACTATTTTGCCGAGATGCGCGGACTAATCCCCGATGACAAGATCCTGATTCCCGGCGTGATCGACAGTACCACCAACTTCATCGAACACCCCCGCGTGGTTGCCGAACGCATCGAGCGTTTTGCCCATATCATCGGACGCGAACGGGTGATTGCCGGGACCGATTGCGGCTTTTCGACCTTTGCCGGTTTTGGTGTGGTTGACCCAAGCATCGTCTGGGCCAAACTGAAAACGCTGGCTGAAGGCGCCGAACTCGCGAGCAAGAAACTGTGGTAAGCCTGAAAACCCGGATCGCCGCACAGGAGCCGTTGCTCGGCACTTTCATCAAAACACCGCACCCGCATGTTGTTGAGGTTTTGGCGTCAAGCGGGCTCGACTGCCTCTGCCTTGATGCCGAACATGCGCCATTTGACCGGCGCGACCTTGACCTGTGCATCATGGCGGCACGGGCGAATGCTATGCCTGTTCTGGTGCGGCCAGCCATGTCGGCGCCCGAGCAAATCCTCAACGCCCTTGACTGCGGCGCGGATGGAATATTGGTTCCGCACGTTCGATCTGCCGAAGAAGCCCGCACCGTTGCCAAGGCGGCCCATTATGGTGCCGGTGGACGTGGCTATGCCGGATCAAGTCGGGCGGCAGGATATGGCCGCGTCAGTATTCCCGACCACATGGCAGCGAGTGCGGCAGGCACAACCGTTATTGCCCAGATCGAGGATCTGGAGGCGCTCGACGACATCGATGCGATTGCTGCGGTGCAGGGCATTGACGCATTGTTCATGGGTCGGATCGATCTCACCGTTGCCTTGGGCTGCACGGACGCGGACGATCCTAATGTCGTCGGCGCACTCGACAAAATCGTGACCGCAGCATTAAATGCCGGAAAACCCGTTGGAATGTTCACGCCAAGACCGACCGACGTTGCGCTTTGGCGCGACAAAGGCGTTAGCATTTTCTTGTTGGGCTCAGATCACGGTTTCATGAGAAACGGCGCAGTTGAGCTGCGGCGCCAAGTCGGATTCTGATTTCCTCCATCGGGCATTGCTGGCACATGGGTTTATGAATGCGGGATAGGCTCCGGATCTATCGAAGGCTCTTCTGCGGGTGGGCGATCGGGATAGCGGTCCGGCTCTACAGGCGGCTGTTCGGTCGGCGGGTGATCGGGTCGTTCATCGGGATGCCGAAATGGATATTCGGGCGGCTGCGGCGGGCTGTCAGGCGGGTCCCCGGACGCTGCTGGCTTGCTGCCGCGGCAATGCGGCTAACGCCTCTCTACCCGCGCCCCGTCGGTGATTTTCTCGCTTGGGTGCAGGATTATGTGCGCACCTTTTTTGAGGCCGCCGAGCAGTTCAGCCCGCTCATCATTCATCCGCCCGACCTTGACAGGTATCAGTCGTGCCCGTCCGTTCTCGACCGCGAACACCACCCAATTCCCCTTGTTGCGGAACAATGAGCTAACCGGAAGCTGCAGCGCGTTGGCGCTTTCCCATTCGACCGCGCGGACGATGACACGATAGCCATGGCCGAGTTTCGTCCATTTTGCCGGCGGATCGGTGATGTCGATGATGACGTTGACCCGCTGCTCCTCCACGCCAAGTGCGGAAATCTTGGTAAAACCGAAGGGTTCGATGCGGCGCACGCGACCGTTCAGCGGGCGATTGCCGCCCCAATTGTCAATCAGCACGCGGGCGCCGGGCGTCAAACGCACTGCATCCGCGGAAAGGAGGTCGGTGACGATCTCAAGATCGCGCGGGTTGCCGATCTCGACCAGGGGGGTTCCGGCAGCCACGGTTGCCTCGCTCTCACGCGAGACACGCATTACGGTTCCGCTGGTCGGCGAACGGACGTCGAGAACGCCGCTGCGGCGGCGTGAATTGGGCGTGACAAGATTGGCTCGCGCGGCATCGCGATCGAACCGGGCAGCCTCAGTTGCGCGGACTGCTTCGGCATGGGCAGCCTTTGCTTGCGATACCGTTGCATTGGCCCGGTCGAGCGCAGCGCGGGTGGCAAAGCCGCGGTTGAACAGCGTCTCCATTCGGCCCTGTTCCTGCTGGGCCAGATCACGCGCTGCCCGCGCCTGCTCGATCCGGGCCGATGAGGACGCGATTGCGGCGTCAAGCGCCTGCACTTGCGCTCGCGTCCGTGCCTCGCTGCGGGGATCGAGGAAATCGGGATCGACCGGAGTCATCTGCGCAACCTCCGTCTCGCCTGCAATCACCGGGTCGCCGGGTTCGAGTTCGATGCGCGTCAGCCGACCGTTGATCGGGGCGGCGACCACAAACAGGTCATGCACCCGCGTTTCGCCTTCGTCGTCAATGGTCACGGTCATCGGCCCTTGCGTGACCTGCGCAAGATCGACCTGATAGGGCGGTTTTCGGATGGCGAGGTACAGCGCCGCGACTACAACCAGCGCGACAGTCGCGGATATGGCGATCGGGCCTGGCCGGAGGAAGCTGCGCTTTGCCATGTCAGTCCCAGCTTTTCAACACGGCAACCAGA
This sequence comes from Sphingomonadaceae bacterium, assembly GCA_016742125.1. Lineage (GTDB taxonomy): Bacteria > Pseudomonadota > Alphaproteobacteria > Sphingomonadales > Sphingomonadaceae > Sphingorhabdus_B. The sequence continues at coordinate 13,093 of JACVCM010000043.1, forward strand.
TCGAGCCTGTCGAGCCTGCGGCGGACGAACAGCGCAGTGATCGCAGCCGCGAGCAGGACCATCAACACCGCTTGCGCCACCGTAGCCTGAGTTAGGCCAAAGGGCACAGTGAACAGATCGCCACCCAGTACCGAACTTATATAGTGCGATATAAAATAGCCAAGCACGACACCGACCGGTAGGCCAATGATGCTAATGATCGCCAGTTCGCCCAGAAGGATATAGGAAACCTCAGAACGGCGATAACCGAGCACGCGCAGCGATGCGAGATCCCGGGAGCGTTCGGCAAGGCTGATCCGCGCATTATTATAGATAACGCCAAAGACGATCAGCGCGGAAAAACCCGTGTTGAACAATGTGACAATGCCCAGTGTCTCGCCTATCGTCGCTTCGATCCCGTTCCGGGAGGCTGCACGCAATGAAACGCCGGCAACAATCGGAACAGCCTTCAGATAACGGCAAAGCTCATCAACGCGGGCCACATCGACGCCGAGATAGGCGCCCGACAGCAGGGGTACTTGATGCAGCTGCGCGGCAATCATCGCATCGTCAACATAAGCAGGACTGCCGACCGCGCTTTCGATAGTGTCCGCAACCAGCAGGGAAAATCGTGCGCGGTTTCCTTCAGTTACCTGAACTTCGATGGTATCGCCGCGGGTTACTCCCAATTCGTTGGACAGGCCTTCAGACACCAGAACACCGCGTGCCGGGGGATCGATAATCGCACCATCGATATCGACGACGCGGTTAAGGTCGCTTCCGGCGCTAGCGGTAGTCAACCCTTCGGACTTGGACCGTCGATTGCCAGTCAGTTTCGCGCCGATCGTGCGTATCGGCTCGACCCGCCAGACGCCCGGTGCGCGTTGCAGTTCAAACAGCGCCCGCTGGTCGCGGGGTTCTGCGAAGGTCACCATCACGTCGGCACGGTTTGACTGGTCGAACAGGATTTCGATAAGCTTTGCCACATTGTCGCGCGACCCTGCCGAGGTGATGTACAGACCGAGCGCGGCAGCCACGCCAAGTGCTCCCAATCCGGACCGAAAGGGACGCCGCAATATCCCGCGCAAGATTATCCGGGTAGGTTCGTCCAGTATGCGCATTTTGCCGATCAGTCTGGCAACGCCGCCGGCATAGTCGGGAGGCAAGGGCGGACGCATAGCCTCGACCGGAGTCATTCGCCGGACCCGGCGCACCGACTGGAAAACCCCAAGCAGGACGACCACGAGCGTTACGGTGCAGGCAAGAGCATAGGCATCAAGACCGGCCCGGTAGGTCAAGAAGGGAAAAACGAAAAATTCCTGGTAGATCGATGCAATCCCGCGCCCCAGCAAGGAACCCAGCAGAATCCCCAACCCAAGTCCCGGGACTGACAGCGCGACCGCGATCTTGGCATAATGCAGCATGATCGCATTGCCGCGATAGCCAAAGGCCATCAGCAGTCCGATAACCTCATGCTCGGCATCGATCAATCGGGACAGGACCATGTTGATCAGAAAGGCCGCGACGCCGAGGAAGATAGGCGGCAGGATACGGGTCATTGTTTGCAACTCTGCGAGTTCGTTGGTGACGTAGCGGTCCGATATCTGCTCGCTGCGGCGATAGGCACCGGCGCCGCCATAGCGCGCCAGCAAGCTATCGAGACGGCGGATCACATCCGTTGCGTCGGCGCTTCGATCTATCCGCACCAGCGCCTCGTTAAACGAGTCGGTGAGGTCGAGCGAGGCCGCAAGATGTTCCTCACCCATCCAGAGCACGCCGAAACGGCGATTGTCGGGGAAGATCTGTCCTGGCCCGATCGCATAGATATATTCGGGCGAAAGCACAGTGCCGACCACGCGGAGATGTTGCCGCTTGCCATAAAGCAGCGCGTCGACGCCATCGCCAGGGCCGATGCGCGCGGCTTCCGCGAATTTCTCGCTCGCAAGCACCTCATCCGGGCGGGCGGGGTCCGGCCAGCGGCCGCTGCGCAGCACTAGCGCATTGAGCCTGGGCTCGCGGGCCATCGGAATCGAGTGGATGCGCGTGGTGATTGGTTCGGCTATCCCGGCAATATCGAGCGTCGCGCCTGCGGTGATCCGCCCCTCGACCGGTCCGACGCCCGGCAGGTTCTTGATCTCGTCCAGCACATTCTTTGGTGCACGTTTGGCAGGCGCGAAAATGTCAGCAAAGCGGTAGCGATCATAATAGGCTTCACGCGTGGCATCGAGCGACCTCATCATCCCCACCGACATCACCACCATGCCCACACCCGCCGCGATCACCAGGGCAATCGCGAAAGCCTGGCTGCGCATCCGCCACAGGTCGCGCAGCACTTTGCGGTCGAGTGGACTGAGGTCGATCACCATGTCATGTCGCCCGGGTGCCGCCTTTTGGGATTAGGGCTGCTGCTCGCCAATTGCCCGTCGGCGAAGCGCAGCACATGGTCGGCCATTTCCGCAATCACCGCATTGTGGGTGATCAAGAGCGTCGTTGTGCCAAGCTCGCGATTGACCGCGTCCAATGCCTCCAGCACCCGCACACCTGTCTGGCTGTCGAGGGCGCCGGTAGGTTCATCGCACAGCAGCACCTTCGGTCGCTTGGCGATGGCGCGGGCGATGGCGACACGCTGTTGCTCGCCACCCGAAAGCTGAGTCGGAAAATGGTCGATGCGGGCTTCAAGGCCCACCAGCGCCAGCGCCTCTGCGGGCTCCATGGGCTCGTCGGCAATCTCGGTAATGAGCGCAACATTCTCGCGCGCGGTCAGCGATGCGACAAGGTTGTAAAACTGGAAGACAAAGCCGACATGGTGGCGACGATATTCGGTGAGACCATGGTCGGTAAGGCCGGTTAGCTCGACATCCTCGAAATGCACATGCCCGCTGGTCGCCTGATCCAGCCCGCCGACAATGTTGAGAAAGGTCGACTTGCCCGACCCGCTGGGGCCAAGCAACACCACCATTGCCGATTGCGGAATGTCGAGTTCGACCCCGCGCAGCGCCTGCACGGCGGTATCCCCCTCGCCATAGGTCTTGGTCAGCCCTTCGATCCGGTAGAGCGGCTGCGCGGCCGGCATTGGATGTCCTCCTGTCAGGGCGGAATGCAAAGGCAGGTTAGGATGAAGGCCAATACGCGCCGATAAGTAATATTACGGGGGCGCCCGAACCGACGGTAGCCACTTGCGGGCAAGATCGGGACGGCCGCCGCGCGATATTATGGCTGCTGTCATCATCTTACGGTCCGAACGAATAGGCTTTTAGAGTCTAATGCGCGGAAATGCCGGCTGGCATCCGTTAGTTTGCGGAGGATCCGCATCCGGCATTGGCGCTCGTCCGCTACGCAACATTGCGTATCCCGAACACATGTCGTCCCCTGCAAAATATACTAATGACCTGGAAGACCATCCGACTTGAACTGGCCCGCACTCCCGGAATTCCGGAAGGGTCGCCTTCTCACGCCTATATCCTTCGCCTGCCGCTGGACACACATGACATGATCGACCGGGCGGCAATCAAGCACCCCGCTGAACGCCCGGCGGTACGCCGCATTTGGCCCGGTCAACCCGACCGCATTGGCGTGGTCATCAGCCAGCGTGACGGCTGGGCCTTTTCCTATGAAGCGGGCGATGCCGATGATGAGGGCGTGTTTCACCTGGAGAATCATCCAATCCGGCCAGGCGAATATCTGACGATTACGGAGACCGATGGCGAGCGACTGCCGTTCAAGGTCGTCGCATGCCGCGAATGACACGCCGGAGAAAAAGTTGATGAAACGTCTCATCGCGCAGTCTGCCAAGTTCGAGCAGGATGGAAAATATCGCGACATCGCCTGTCGGGATTGTCCAGAATGGCCCATGCCAATGCGTACGCGCGTTGATGCGGATGGTTGAGTAGGAACAGTGGGCTACCGAAAGTGGATCAAAAGATACCCGACAGAAACGATCCCCATGACGATTGTTGCCGTCCAGCCGCCGACGGTGAGCCTGGCTGATATGGTAAGCTTACCCATGGCCGCGCGATTGGTGGCAATCAGCATCATTACCACCATCAAGGGCGCGGCCAATATGCCGTTGACGACCGCTGCCCAGTAAAGCGCCTTGATGGGATCGACGCCGACGTAGTTTAACGTCAATCCGGCTATCGTGGCAATTGCGATAGTTGCATAAAAAGCCTTGGCTTCCCGCGGTTTGCGATCGAGGCCTTCGACCCAGCCAAAACTTTCGCTCACCGCATAGGCCGCCGAACCTGCCAATATCGGGACCGCCAGCATGCCGGTCCCGATGATGCCGATTGCGAACAGGGTAAAGGCGAGATCGCCGGCGATGGGCCTTAATGCCTCGGCCGCCTGGGCAGAAGATTCGACATAGGTTATGCCATGCGCGTTCAGCGTCGCTGCGGTCGCGATCACGATGAAAAGCGCAGTCAGGTGCGAAAAGCCCATACCCAGCATCGTGTCGAGCCGGATGCGCCTCAGCTCGCTGCCCGCGCGCCGGGGCGCCACGCATAACGGCTTCACATGTCGGCGATGTTGTTCCTCCACCTCCTGGCCTGCCTGCCAGAAAAACAGATAGGGGCTGATCGTGGTTCCCAGTATCGCGACCAGCGCCATTGCATGCGCATCGTCGAGCACGAAACGCGGCACGAAAGTCTCATAGGCTGCCTGGCTCCAGTCGACCCCGGCTACAAAGACCACGGCAACATAGGAGAACAACGCGAGTGTGCTCCATTTGAGGATTCGCGCATAGCTCGCGTAGCTCATGAAAATTTCCATCACTATGCAGATTATTGCAAACAAGCCGGCATAGACCATCACCGGGCCGCCGATCAGCAATGCAAGCGCAGCACCCATTGCGCCCAAGTCGGCCCCCAGATTGATGATGTTGGCGATCAGGAGGAGGTTGACGACGATCTGCAGCAGCCAGCGCGGATAATGGCGGCGCAGGTTTTGCGCGACTCCCGCACCCGTAACTGAACCGATCTCTGCACTGATCGCCTGAATCGAGGCGAGCAGCGGATAGCTGAACAAGATCGCCCAGCCCATCCCATAACCGAATTGTGCACCGACCTGGCTGTAAGTGGCAACGCCGCTGGGGTCGTCGTCTGCGGCGCCAGTAACAAGGCCGGGCCCCAGCTTGCGCAACGCGAGCCGGGTGCGACCAACACCGGACAGATGGCCGGGATAATCGAGTGTCGATTCTGCTTTGCTCATGACGCCCTTTGTCATGCAGGCATCGGCAAACGCATCCGTATTTTCCCTGATATAGCGCTTGGGGACAGCGGGCTAAACTCAGCTCAGCGGCAAACCTGCCGTCATTTTCTGTGCCTCCGGCGGGAGATTTTACGATGAAGTCCCTCTTACTCCACGTGCAAGACGATCCCGGCATGGAAGCGCGCCTGCAAGCTGCGCTGGCCATAGCACGCGCAACATCGGGGCATCTGAGTTGTCTGCATGTCACGCCGATCAGCCTGTATATCGCGTCGGATGGCATCACCGGGGCATATATGATGCCCAATTTCTCCAAGACGCTGGATGAAATGGAAAAGAAGATGCGCGCCCGTATCGAGGCGCATCTGAAAACCGAAGATGTGTCGTGGGACTATGAGCATGTCGAGGGCGATGCAGCGCAAGAAATCGTGGCGCGGTCCTCGCTTGCCGATCTGATCGTGCTTGGTCGCTATCACCACCGCGAAACGCGCTACACGCCGATCACGCTGATTGGCGATGTGTTGCAGAGCGCCCGCGCGCCTTTGCTGGTGCAGCCGCAGGATTTGATGACTTTCGATATATTCGGCCCGGCCGTGGTCGGATGGAATGGCAGTTTCGAGGCGGCCAATGCCCTGCGCGCCGCGCTGCCGCTGCTGCAAATGGCCTCGGCAGTCCACATCGTGACCGTCGAGGAACCAAAGCCGCTTCTTCTGCCGTCACTTGCCGCTTCAACCTATCTGTCGAGGCATGGCGTCACATCCGAGCTCCATGCCCGCCCGGTTTCCGGAAAACCGGTGGAAGAGGCCATCAGGGAAACTGCAGGGGTGGTGGGCGCAGGCTATATCGTCATGGGCGGCTATGGTCATAGCCGGGCACGCGAGTTTCTGTTTGGGGGGGTAACCCGGACCCTTCTGAAGGAGTGCCCGATCCCGCTTGTCATGGGACATTAGGCTTTGTCGGCGGGTGGCGATCTCGCCTATCGCGATCTGGCGGTCGCGCTGGCGGCGGGGCTTCTTGTCGGTATCGAACGGGGCTGGCGGCAGCGCGAGGTGACCACAGGCGGCCGCGTAGGCGGCGTGAGAACCTTTGCGCTTCTGGGCGGGCTGGGCGGGATGATCGGGCTGTTGGCGCAGAACTATGGCATAGTCATGCCAGCCATCCTCCTTGGCGGCGCGACAATCACGCTGGCTTTCGGATATGCAAAATCGATGTCGGCGCCGGAAGATGTCAGTATCACCAGTCTCGTCGCCGCCTTGCTGACGCTGTCTTTCGGGATGCTGGCAACGTCGGGCCATCCGGCTTTGGCCATGGCCGCCGCCGCAGTGGTTACGATGATATTGGCATTGCGAAGCGCGCTGCACGGGCTGATCCAGAAGCTTGGCGAAGCCGATGTGATAGCGCTTGCCCGCTTCGCGATCATAGCGGGCGCCATCTGGCCCTTTCTGCCTGATACGCGCTACGGTCCATTTGACGCATGGAATCCCCGACAGCTTTGGCTGGTCGTGGTTTTCGTTACCGGACTGTCGTTCGCCGGATATGCCTCAAGCCGGATTTTTGGCGCCGCCAAAGGCATATTGGCGACCGCCGCAATTGGCGGTGCATATTCATCGACAGCGGTAACCGCCCTGCTGTCGCACCGGCTACGGACGGACGAGGCCGGACATGGCACATTGTCGGCGGGAATAGCGCTGGCAACATCGATCATGTTTGTCCGTGTATTGTTGCTGACCGCCATCATTGCAGGGTTTGCGTTTTGGCCGGTGCTGCGCCTCGTGGGGCCAGCGATGTTGGTCGGCGTAACTGTCGCACTGCTGATGCTCCGCGACCGCACACCGGCCGCGACTGCAGAGCCGACCCGGCCTGGCAATCCAATCGCAATCCTTCCCGCGCTCGGCTTTTTGGGTCTGGTTGCAATTATGGCCGTCGCAGCGCGCTGGGCCGAGATGAGCTTTGGTGGCGGGGGCGCTCTCGCGTTGATTACCGCAGTCGGCGTATTCGACGTCGATGCGGCGATTATCACGCTGGGTGGCATTTCCGCCGTCAATATCGATCTGGATCTGGCCGGTCTGTCGCTTGGGGGGGCAGTCCTGGCCAATATGCTGGTCAAGATCGGCGTTGTCATAATCTACGCCGGATTCAAACGCGGGCGGAACGCAATCATGGCATTGTCAGCAGGAGCAGCCACGCTCGCAGGCGTGTGTGCTGTTGCGTTGTTTAGATAGGTGGGCATGCAAAGTGGAACCAGTCGAGATTATTTTTCACGGCGCGGCGGGAACGGTTACTGGCTCTTGCTTCGAGGTTCGGGGTAACGGCAAATCCATTCTTGTCGATTGTGGGATGTTCCAGGGTACCCGTTCACTCGAGGCCCTGAATCACCAGAAACTGCCATTCGATCCCCGGAGCATCGACGCAGTCATATTGACCCACGCGCATCTCGACCATAGCGGGCGGCTGCCTTATCTGGCCGCGAGCGGTTGCCGCGCAACGATCTGGATGACCGCGCCGACCGCCGACATCATCGAACCGCTGTTGCTCGATTCCGCCAAGCTGCAAACCGCCGACGCCGTAAGGCGCAATCAACGACCCGACCGGATGGGGTTGCCGCCATTCGTCCCGCTTTATACCGGTGACGATGTCACGTCATGCATCGGGCAAATCCGTGAAACGGCTTATTGCACATGGAACGATCTGGGCGGTGGCGATGGTTTCAGGCTGTGGGATGCACGCCACATAGTCGGGTCGGCCTCGGTCGAGTTAAGGCTGGCTGGGCAGCGGCTGCTGTTCTCGGGCGACGTAGGCGGCGGTTCCGCGATACATTGCAGCGCAGCCGAATTGGGCGGATATGACCAGATCATTTGTGAAGCGACCTATGGCGATCGCGCGCGCGAGCCGGTGCTGATCGCCGATCGCCGCGAACAGCTTGCCACCTATGTCGAAGAAACATTGAACCGCAACGGCAATCTGCTGGTACCGGCATTCGCCGTTGAGCGAACCCAGGTGGTGCTTGAGGATTTGGTGGCGCTGTTTGAATCCAAACGGTTGAAGCCGGTCAATATTTTCGTCGACTCGCCGCTGGCCGAGCGCGTGACCCGGGCCACCCAGCGGCATCGTCACGCCGGCTATGATCTGCTCTCGATACCCAACATCCGTTTCACGCATGACGTCGAGGAATCGAAGCGGATCAACAGCATGACCGGGGTCATCATCGTTGCCGGTTCGGGCATGTGCCAGGGCGGCAGGATAAGACATCATTTGCTGCACAATTTGCCTCATCCCCGCGCGCGGGTTTTGCTCGTCGGCTATCAGGTTGCCGGCACGCTGGGTGCCGTTCTGCGCGACGGTGCGAACCATGTGCGCATCTCCGGGCATGACGTGCCGGTCAGGGCCGATATAAAGGTTCTGGACAGCTACTCTACCCACGCCGACCGACCCGCGCTGCTTGACTGGATCAAGACCCGAGGACCGATTTCAGGTTCGGTTTTTCTCGTCCACGGCGAGGAGCGTTCGCTGTCGGCGCTGGCAGAGGATGTCCGCAAAGCCGGAGTCGCCAAAGATGTGCATATTCCGATGCTGGGGGAAAGCTGGGTCGTCAGCGCCAGGCATGCGGCCACGCGCATGGGCGAATCGCCAGGCGACCTGCGCAGCCGTGTTGCCCCGCGCGACTGGACCGCCAGCCTTGCCGCGCTTGAATCGGGCCTTGCGGACCGGCTGCGCGCCTTGCCATCGGATGCAGCGCGTGAGCGCGTGCTCGCATCGCTTTCCCGCACGCTTGAGCGGGCCGAAGGGATCAGGGAGACTACTTAGGTGGCTTTCCCGATTTGCGGCTCGTGGCTGCATCATCAATATCGCTTTCAGGGGACTTGTAACGCTTTACGATCAAGGAGAATTCCAATGAAAACCGATAGCCAATTGCAACAGGATGTTATGGCCGAACTGGAGTGGGAACCAAGTTTCGACCATGCCCATATCGGCGTTGCGGCAAAGGACGGGATAGTCACGTTATCGGGCTATGGCGGCACATATGCCGCCAAGATTGGCGAAGAAAAAGCTGCCCGCCGGGTGAAAGGCGTACGCGGTCTCGCCGAAGAAATCGAAGTGCGCTTTGCAACCGATCCCAAAACCGCAGACCCCGAAATCGCCAAGCGCATCGCCGACATGTTCGACTGGAGTGCGACGATTCCCAAGGGCAAGATTAACGTAAAGGTCGAACATGGATGGGTAACGCTCAGCGGCGATGTAGGATATCATTTCCATCGCCAAGCCGCACGGGACCTTGCTTCGCGCATTAGCGGCGTCAAAGGCGTCAGCAACATGATCGAGGTCAAGAAAGCACCCTCGCCTTACGACATCCGCCAATCGATCATGGATGCATTCAGGCGATCTGCCGATCTGGACGCCAGCACCATCTCGGTTGCGGCAGACGGCGACAAGGTGACACTCTCGGGCAAGGTACATTCGGGATATGAGCGCCGGATCGCCGAACGCGCCGCCTGGGCCGCGCCCGGTGTCAACCGGCTGGAAGATAATATCATGGTGATTTGACCAACATGAATTCCCCCTAATGCGACCCAGGGGGCATACTGAGCGGGCCTCTCTCAACGCGAGTTTAAGGCCCGCTCTTTTTCCGCCTGGTTCCGTCTGGTCAGGTCGGACGCACCGGCCACCAACGGCCCACGGCTGTGCATGGCAATTTTACCGCTTCCGGAAAAGGCAAAAGACTGCGGCAGGCTCGCTACGGGGGAGGGGATGAGCGAGACCTGCCGCCTGCAAGGTCGATCTGGTGCTTGATGTCAGGAAGTCATGCGTTGATCGGTATCTTGCGTTCGCGCTCGATCATGGCGGCATTTTTTGGCAGGTGGACCGAAAGGATGCCATCGCGTGCGCTGGCGCTTATCTTTTCATGGTCGATGCCCCGGGGCAGCTCGACCGCGCGTTCGAAGCGGCCATAGTGCCTTTCGGAAAAGATGTAGCCTTCCTCTTTCTCCTCATGCTCCTCGCGCTTTTCACCGCTGAGGCGCAAAAAGCCGTCGGAGACCTTGAGCTCGACATCCTCGGCTGTCATTCCCGGGATTTCGGCGATCAGCTCGAATTCCTTCCCCTTGTCCTTGAATTCAAGCGCTGGGCCAGACAATGCCTGAATACGCCTTGTAAGATTCAGACCCATTGGGCGGGTCCAGAAATCGTCGAAAAGATGGTCGAACTCGCTGCGAACACGTGCCAGCGGCCGCCAAAAATCCTCACTGCGTTTGACAGGAACGGCTGCGCTTTCCTTGCTATTCTTTGACATTTTTTCCTCCGTTGGGATTTGCAAAAATACTCGACGGCATATTGCTATCCTCCCGGTCGCCAGGTCGAAATCAGATGTGTCCCCTACGTACAATTACATAGCACCCTACCCGGAATGCATATGGCATGGTAAACATGCGGGCTTGCTGCGTTGCGCGCCATCTAACCCACGGAAAGACCTCGTTGTTCGTTGCAGACGCCGGTTCCATGCTGATCGATCCATCGGCCTTGATGGCGGCTTTTGGACATGTGAAGAACACAGGTCTGGCGGTTTTTTCGCTCGATGGAAAGTTTATCGCGGTCAACAAGGTTGCCAGCGACCGGCTGGCATCGCTCGGCATTGACAATGTCATCGGCACCGACATGGTGCAGACATTCCCGGCGGCATATCGGGCGCGGGTGTCTTCGCATTTTGCGGCAGTTATCCAGGGCGACGAGACGGCAAGGGGTGCGACAATCATGGTCGACACTCTTCAGGCGTCCAGTCACCGCCTAAAAGCGGAGTTCAGCTTCTGTCCTGTCCACGATGCCATGGGCCGCGTAATTGCGGTTTTGGGTGTAGCCGAAGATTATGAGCAGGCCGAGGCCGATCATCAGAAGGCCGAAGATCAAGCAGCGATCTTGCGGGCGGTACTCGCAACCGTTCCCGATGCAATGATTGTCATTGACGAGGACTGCCGCATCACGATGTTCAGCGCCGCCGCGCAAAATCTGTTCGGCTACAAGGAAGCCGAAGTCATCGGGCGCAATGTAAACATCCTGATGCCCTCGCCGCACCGGCATGCGCATGACGGCTACGTTCGAAATTACCTGCGAACCGGCGAAAAGCGTATCATCGGAACCGGCCGCATCGTCGAAGGTCGACGACATGACGGGAGTTGCTTTCCGATGGAGCTGGCGGTGGGAGAGGCTGTTGTAAACGGCCATCGTCTCTTCACCGGGTTCATCAGTGATCTGACCCAGAAATTTGAGACCGAAGCGAGATTGCAGGAGGTGCAAGCCGAACTGCTGCATGCATCGCGTCTGAGCGCTGCCGGTACATTGGCCTCGGCATTGGCGCATGAGTTGAACCAGCCCCTGACTGCAATCGCCAATTATGTCGCAACCGGACGCGATCTTGCCGTCGAAGGCCTGCCTGATAATGCTGGGGTCATTCAGGAAGCGCTGAACGAAGCGTCCAAAGAGGCCCTGCGCGCCGGACACATCATCCGCAGGATGCGCGATTTTGTCTCGAAAGGCGAACTTGACACCCAAATCCTGCCTCTTTCGCGGCTTGTCAACGATGCAACTACAATAGGCCTGCTCGGCGCGCGCGAGAAGGGTGTTGCATGGTCGATCGAAATCGAACCCGGGGTCGACAACGTTATGGCCGACCGTGTGCAGGTGCAGCAGGTCATGGTCAATCTGATGCGCAACGCAATTGAAGCCATGGAGGGTGAGGAGACCAAGCTTCTGACCATCACGGCACGACCAGGTGGAAATGACATGGCGGAAATCATGGTCGCGGATACTGGCCACGGAGTTTCCGTCGACATGCAGGACCAGCTGTTCCTGCCTTTCATCAGTACCAAAGCCCGTGGTATGGGGCTTGGCCTGTCGATCTGTCGAACGATTGTCGAGGCGCATGGCGGGCAGATGACGGTCGAGGCAGGGCCGGACGGGGGCACAATGTTCAAATTCACGCTGCCGCGTGCCCCGGAGGAATCCTCGCATGACTGCTGAAAAACTGGTCCATATCGTCGATGATGATGACGGTGTCCGCCGCTCTGCCGCGTTCATGCTGAAACATGCAGGCTATCGCGTCGAACCGCATGTTTCGGGGATAGAGTTCCTGAAGGAGGCAAAGTCGCGTGAGCGCGGTTGTGTGCTGCTCGACGTGCGCATGCCCGATATGGACGGGCTGCAGGTGCAGCAGGAAATGGCGAAACGCGGAATCGACATGCCGGTGGTCATTCTGACGGGGCATGGCGATATCGCAGTCGCGGTGAAGGCCATGCGTGGAGGGGCGGTGAACTTCATCGAGAAACCTTATGAGAAGGACGAGCTGCTGCGGGCCATCGAGGAGGCATATGCGCGGCTCGATCGCTCACACGACCGTGATATGAAGGCAGGAGAAGCCAGGATTCGTCTGGCCAGCCTGACTGGGCGTGAGCGCGACGTTCTGAACGGTCTGGTGGCGGGATATCCCAACAAGACGATCGCCTACGACCTTGGCATATCGCCGCGTACTGTAGAGATTTACCGCGCCAACATGATGGAGAAACTGCGCGTGCGGAGCCTGTCGGAAGCTTTACGTATCGCGTTCATTGCAGAAGAAAGCGAAGAGCATCCGATCATGTCCGCGCAGCAGCCGGTCCCCGGACAATGACCCGGTTGCATCTTCATCGCGAACGTCATCTTGTGTCGCGCATCGGCTGGCTGCGGGCCGCAGTATTGGGAGCAAATGACGGTATCGTTTCCACCGCGAGCCTGATCATGGGTGTAGCAGCCGCAGCGTCCGGCAAGACCGCAATCATGGTCGCTGGCATTGCCGGACTGGTCGCTGGCGCAATGTCCATGGCCGCAGGTGAATATGGTTCCGTCAGTCCCCACGCCGATCCCGACGAGGCGGACTGGAATCGCGACCGGACGCACCGGGTCTACGGTCCCCGGCCCGAACCCAGTGAACCGCTCGACCCCCATTCCGCCGCGGGCTGGCCGCGGCTAACCCAGAGCGCCCGGCCCG
>JACVCM010000044.1 GCA_016742125.1 Sphingomonadaceae bacterium
TGGTGTAATAGCCCTCCCCGGCGCCGATGTCGGCAACAGTCGTGCCGGGGACGATACCTGCCCAGTCCATCACAAACTGGGCTTCTCCGGCTTCGTCGCGGGCTGCTTCGGTCGAATATTGCGTATCGCCGACCTCTGACACCGGGCGGTAGGCTTTTGGAAATTCCACTGACGTCTCGGGACGGCCATCTGCCTCTTCGGCCTGCTTGCAAGATGCTATTGCGACGGCGACCGCACCCAACAGAATGACAGCCAGAATTTTACGACCGCGTTGCATGGATATTGTCTAGGATCAGGCGTTTTCGCTGACAAGCGCAGCATTTGGCGCAAGCGCATCGAATGCGGCAAACTTCGGTGCGACCCATTCGGGCAGCACCTGCGGCCGGTGTGTGGCAAGATCGACAAAGACGCTAACCAGATCGACCGTCGCGCGAAGATCTTCGCTGCCGTCATCCCGGCTGCCGTGGATTTCGACCGTTTGCGTCATGCTCGTACGACCGGTCGCAACGGTGCGCGCCATCACGTCGATCATCTCGTCAGGCAGGATCGGCGCAAACCAGGTGACCGTCGCCTTCTTGACGTGAAACTCAAGCGGTTCGTCACCCGCCTGTTCACGCAACTTCACCTCACGCCAATATTCGGTGATGGCGACATCGGCGTAATCGAGATAGCGCGCATTAAAGACCACTCCCTGCGCGTCGGTTTCGGACCAACGCACGCGGAACCGGTGGGAAAATGCAAAGTCGGCGCGCGGCATATCAGATCGCCTTCGATTGGCTTGGTGTGTTGACGCCCATCGACTTGAGATAAGCCTTCACATTGCGCGCCGCCTGTCGCAGCCTGTGTTCATTCTCCACCATTGCAATGCGGACAAAACCTTCGCCGTCTTCGCCATAACCGACCCCTGGGGCAACCGCCACCTTGGCATGGATCAGGAGCTGCTTCGAAAATTCCAGGCTGCCAAGGTGGGCAAGCGCGGGTGGCAGAGGTGCCCAGGCGAACATCGATGCACGCGGTGGCGGAATGTCCCAGCCGGCCCTGCCAAACGCCTCGACCAGAACGTCCCGGCGCTTGTGATAAAGTTCGCGATTTTTTTCGACAATGTCCTGCGGCCCGTTCAATGCGGCGCAGGCAGCGGCTTGGATTGGGGTGAAGGCGCCATAATCGAGATAGCTTTTCACCCGCGTCATGGCCGCAATCAATTGCTTGTTACCGACTGCAAAACCGACGCGCCACCCGGCCATCGAGTAGGTTTTGGACAATGATGTAAACTCTATTGCAACGTCCTTACCGCCTTTAACCTGCAAGATCGAGGGCGTCGGATTGCCATCGAAATACAGTTCCGAATAGGCAAGGTCGGACAATATCCAAACCTTATTCTCCTTCGCCCAGGCTACCAGCCTTTCGTAAAATGCGAGATCGACGGTCTCGGCCGTCGGGTTCGACGGATAATTGACGACCAGAATTGACGGACGCGGCACAGTGAATGCCATCGCCCGCTCAAGCGAGCGGAAGTAGTTTTCATCCGGTGTTGTAGGCACAGACCGGATGGTCGCGCCTGCGATAATGAAACCGAAGGTATGGATCGGATAACTCGGGTTGGGCGCGAGCACGACGTCGCCCGGGGCGGTAATTGCGGTGGCGAGGCTTGCAAGGCCTTCTTTCGACCCCATCGTAACAACGACTTCGCTGTCGGGATCGACATCGACGCCAAAACGGCGACCATAATAATTGGCCTGTGCCTTGCGCAGGCCGGGGATGCCCTTCGACGCCGAATAGCCATGCGCATTTGGTTTAGCCGCTACTTCGCATAGTTTCTCAATGACATGTGGCGGCGGCGGCAGGTCAGGGTTACCCATGCCGAGATCGATAATGTCCTCACCCGCCGCACGGGCCGCCGCACGCATCGCATTGACTTCGGCGATGACATAAGGCGGCAGACGCTTGATGCGGTAGAATTCTTCGGACATTTGCTCCCGTTTCCTGGTTGAAAGTTGTGGAACAGGCCTAATGCGCGAAGTTTTTGTTCATTTCCAGCGAAACTAACGCGGCCTGTTGCCTTTCGCCTTGTGCTTGACGCCGTGCTTCGACGGCGGCGGACCATCTTTGCGAAAATGCCTTGCCCCTTCGCGCCGCCCGGAACCGCCACGCGGGCCGTCGCCTCGAGGGTGAGCACCAGGTTGCCCGCGTTGCGGCCTTCCTCCATCGCGACCCATACGCTTGTTTTCACGCGCGGCTTGGCGGGGAGGGCCATCGGCCTGAACGATCTCTACATCATGGTCTTCATCCCGGCCGGGTTGCGCGATGGCTTTGGCGAATTTGGAGACAGCCGCAGCGGCAATGCCGACATGCGTTTCGTTGGCCGCGATTCGGATTGCGCCGATGTCATTCTTGGTCACCCCGCCACGGCGGCAGAGCAAAGGCAGAATCCATTTCGGATCGGCGTTGTTGCGGCGGCCGATGTTCAGCTTGAACCAGACCGAGTCGTCGAAACCGGCACGATGATTATCATTGCGCTGATCCCGGCTTCCGTCATCGAGCATCTCTTCAGCGGCAGGCAGTTTGACACGGTGCGAGCGAACAAAGGCGGCAGCAAGATCTTCGGCGGACATCGTTTCGAGCAGCTTAGCCCCAAGCGCACGATCTTCTTCGTCGACCTCCGCGGGTACAGCTAGCGCATCGAGAAGTCTTTGCTGGTCCTTTGCACGAATATCATCGGCAGTTGGAACTTTGATCCAATCCGCCTCGATCTTTGCGCCGCGCAGCATCGATTCGACGCGCTTGCGCCGCTGATACGGGACGATCAGCACCGCCGTGCCCTTTTTGCCCGCCCGTCCGGTCCTGCCCGAGCGATGCTGCAGTCCCTCGGCATCGCGGGGCAGCTCGACATGGACAACAAGGCTAAGATTGGGGAGGTCGATTCCCCGCGCCGCGACGTCAGTGGCAACGCAGACCCGCGCCCGCCTGTCACGCAGCGCCTGTAGCGCCTGATTACGCTCCGACTGCGAATGTTCGCCCGAGAGTGCAACCGCATTGAAGCCGCGGTTGGTCAGGCGCGAATAAAGGTGGCGAACATTTTCACGCGTCGCGCAGAACAGGATCGCCGTTTCTGCTTCATGCAACCGCAGCAAGTTGACCACTGCATTCTCGATGTCTGGCGGCGCGACGGTGACGACCTGATAGCTAATATCGCCATGCCCGCGATCTTCGCCAACGGTAGAGATGCGAAGCGCATCCTGCTGGTAGCGCTTGGCCAGCGATACTATAGGTTTAGGCATTGTGGCCGAAAATAGCAGTGTTCGGCGGTCTTCCGGGGTTGCGTTCAGGATTTCTTCCAGCTCTTCACGGAAACCCATGTCGAGCATCTCATCAGCTTCGTCGAGTATCGCAACCTTCAAGGCCGACAGATCAAGCGCCCCACGTTCGAGATGATCGCGCAACCGGCCGGGTGTGCCCACGACAATCTGCGCGCCTTGCGAAAGATTGCGCCGCTCCTTCGATGCGTCCATGCCGCCGACGCAAGTGGCAATGCGGACGCCCGCCTTGCTATAAAGCCACGTCAGTTCGCGGCTGACCTGCAAGGCCAGTTCGCGGGTGGGTGCAATAACCAGTGCCGCCGGTTCGCGCGCGAGGCTCACCATCCCGCCGTCCAAAATCTGCGGGGCCATTGCCAACCCGAACGCAACAGTCTTGCCGGAGCCGGTCTGGGCTGACACGACAAGGTCACGACCTTCTGCTTCAGGCGCGATGACGGCGGACTGTACTGGTGTCAGCGTGGTATAACCACGGGCGGTAAGCGCTTCGTTGAGAAGCGGCGGGAAATTTTCAAATGTCATATGCTGCGCCCCTTGCTCCCTTTTTCGTGCAATGTCCATGTTGCACTGCACAATAAAACGAAGCTTCGACAAAAGCGCTGCTTGGGTTATGCATGATCATGGCCGATTCACAGCAGCTCCCTCCGTTCATCGACCCCGAGCAGTTCACCAAAATGATCGACGGGGCGGGAATGGCCAGCGACCCGTTGATTGCCTATCAAAAGGCGCTTGATGCGTGGGGAGAGGTGCTGGCACCGCTTGCCAAAGCGGGCCGGGACAAGGTCGATCCAAAAGATCGCCGCTTTTCTGCTCCGCAGTGGGAGCATCCGGTATTCGATCTGGTCCGACAAGGCTATCAGGTGATGTCCGACTATATGCTGGGTGCGGCCGAGCAGCTCGACAATATTCCGGAAGCAGAGAAGGCAAAGATTGGTTTTGCCATTCGCACCGTGGTTGAGGCGATGAGTCCCGCGAACTCGCCGTTCACCAACCCTGTTGCTCTGGAAAAGGCGGTCGAGACAAGAGGTGCAAGCCTGCTGTCCGGGATGCAGCATCTGATACACGACATGCAGCGGGGACAGTTGACCCATACCGATCCGGAGGCGTTCAAGCTGGGCGAAAATATCGCTGCAACGCCGGGAAAGGTTGTGCACCAGACGCCACTCTACCAATTGCTGCAATATGAGCCGAGTACCGAAAAGGTTCTGGAAACCCCGCTCATCATTTTTCCGCCCTGGATAAATCGTTTCTACATCCTCGACCTGACCGCCGAAAAGAGCTTCATCAAATGGTGCGTCGATCAAGGAATCTCTGTGTTTGTGGTTTCATGGAAATCTGCCGACGGTTCGATGAAGGATCTGATCTGGGACGATTACATCGCGGCGCAGATCGATGCCATCGATACCGTATGTGAAGCCCTGAAAGTCGATGACGTTCACACCATCGGCTATTGCGTGGCCGGAACGACCCTGGCGGCCACGCTGGCGATACTTGCCGTCAAGGGCCAGGCAGACAAGGTACGAAGCGCAACTTTTTTCACGGCCCAGGTCGATTTCAGCCGCGGCGGAGAGCTGCTGAACTTTATCGACGACCATCAACTTCAGATGATCGAAGCGCTGGCCGCACCGCAGGGCTATCTCGATGGCCGTTTCCTTGCGCTGACATTCAACATGTTGCGGGGCAAGGACCTGATCTGGTCAACTGTAGTGAAGAATTATCTGCTGGGTGAAGAATATCCGGCATTCGACCTGCTCCATTGGAACGGAGACGTCACTAACCTGCCGGCAAAATGGCACCGCGAATATCTCTGCGATCTATATCGCGACAATAAGCTGGTGGTTGCAGGTGCGCTAACTGCCTTGGACACGCCGATTGATCTGAGCCTGGTGACGACACCAACCTATATCCAGGCGGGTCGCGAAGATCATATCGCACCGGCAGAAAGCGTGTGGAAACTGCAGGACCATTTCAAAGGTCCGATCAAGTTCGTTCTTGCAGGCAGCGGCCATATTGCAGGCGTCGTCAACCCGCCGGTGATGCGAAAATACCAGTATTGGACAAACGATACCAAGCCAGCATCACTGGAGGAATTCATCGAAGGTGCGACCGAAACCAAGGGCAGTTGGTGGCCCGACTGGTTCGAATGGCTGAAAGGCCATGGCGACCAAAAGGTCGCAGCAAAAGGTGCGCGCATACCCGGCGAAGGAAAATTGGAGGCGCTGGAATCAGCGCCGGGAAGCTACGTCAAAAGCCGGTAGATGGAAAGGGCGCGATAAATTCGCACCCTTTCCATCCAAACTATTCGGCTTGCGGCGCTGCTGCACTCGCATTCTCGGGCAAGCCCCCCAGCTCACCGACCATTTTCTTGTATGCGTCGAGATAGGCCAGCACGATGACCTGGCCAATGTCGCTGTTCTGATAACTTCCGCCGCCTGCACCGGCAAGGCCGCCGCCCCACCATGCGCCGCCGCCAGCGCCCCAGCTGAGATCGGATTTGCGATAATAGCCTTCGGAAAGCGCCTGGATTTCGGTGGTGCGTACATTGACCACAGACAGGGTCACATTGGCCTCTTTCTTGGACACTTTAAGCCCGCCCAACAAGCCGCCCACCACGCGTCCGCCCAAAAGTCCGCCCAAGGCGCCCGCGACGCCGCTGCCGCCTGAATTGCTATTGCGGCTGATGATATCTGGAACGATCACATAATCGGCGGCCTTGACCTGCGCACGACCTATATTCGATCCGCGCTGCAATTCGCCAGAATCGCCCAGAGCGCGCTCAACCGCGCGCGCGGCCAAGCCCTTACCGCGATCTACCAGCGTGAAGCAGCCAGATTTCTGCACGAAAAATTTGATGATGGCTTCCGGGTTCGACAGGCCTAGCTCTGTCCACCATTGTGTTTCGGGTTCCATGATTGAAACCGCACCCAATTTTCGGGTGCAGACGGGAATTTCGGTCAGGCCCTTATCTTGCGCCTTTTTCGCCGAAGATTTGTCTTCCTTGGCTGAAGCAGGCGCTGCACATACCAGCATCGCACCCGCCAATAACGTCGAAACTATCACTCGCATCTAAAAACCTCCCACGCGGGTCGCAAAACGCCACCCGTTTCAAAAACAGCTATTTTGGTGCGACCCCTCTGCCGCCGGATATATGCCTGCTGACGAAAGCATACTAGTACAAATTCGTCCTTGACCGTCGGTATCAGTCCATAATTCGAAAACAGTCAATTGACGTTTACGTAAACGTCGAGTAGATATTTTGCGGTCATTAGAGGAGAGTCGCGATGCAGTTGGAATTCAGCCCCGAGGAAATCGCCTTCCAGCAGGAAGTGCGCGCATTCATCGCCGAAAATTACCCCGAACAGCTCCGCGGGAAGCAAGACGAGGGCGAGGAGTTGTCGAAGGAAGATTTCCTTAGCTGGCACCGCGTTCTTGCGAAAAAGGGGTGGATTGCGCCCGCATGGCCTGTCGAATATGGCGGCACCGGGTGGAACCCGACCCAGCGTTTCATCTGGTCCGAAGAACTGGCACGCGCCGATTGCATCCAGACAATGCCATTCGGCCTATCGATGGTGGGTCCCGTCATCTACACCTTTGGCACGCCCGAGCAAAAGGCACGCTTCCTTCCCGGCATCCTGTCGGGCGACGATTGGTGGTGTCAGGGCTATTCCGAGCCGGGCGCCGGATCCGACCTTGCATCACTCCGCACCAAGGCCGTGCGGGACGGCGACCATTATGTCGTCAACGGGCAGAAGACATGGACGACTATGGCCCAGCATGCCGATTGGGGTTTCTTCCTCGTCCGCACCGACCCGGACGCCAAGCAGCAGGAGGGTATCAGCTTCCTGCTCATCGACATGAAATCGCCCGGCGTCACGGTGCGCCCGATCATCACCCTCGGCGGGGAGCATGAAGTCAACGAGGTCTGGCTGGAGGATGTGCGGGTCCCGGTCGACCAGCGGGTATATGAAGAGAATAAAGGCTGGACCTGCGCAAAATTCCTGCTCGCCCATGAGCGCACGGGTATCGCAGCCGTTGCCCGCTCAAAGCGCGGGGTGGAGAAGATCAAGGCCATCGCGCGGACGGAACAGGACGGCGACCGGCCGCTGATCGCCAATCCCTTTTTCAAACGCAAGATTGCCGAGCTGGAGATCGATCTGACCGCGCTGGAATTCACCGAATTGCGCAGTGTTGCCGGAATCGCGGCAGGCAAGGGTCCCGGACCGGAATCGAGCCTGCTCAAGATCAAGGGTAGTGAAATCCAGCAGCGGATTACCGAACTGGCCCTGGAAGCGGTGGGTCATTATGGGGCACCCTATTTCCGCGGGTTTGGGGAAGGGGATAACGAACATCCCATCGGTCCCGACTATGCCCATCGTGCCGCACCGACCTATTTCAATGCGCGCAAGACGACAATTTACGGGGGGTCGAACGAGATCCAGCGCAACATCATCGCAAAGATGGTGCTGGGGGTTTAGGCCCTTCTCCCCTCCCGCCTGCGGGAGGACCGGGGGTGGGCTTCCGCTCTCTATGATACACGCTCGCTTGCGGCGAGCCCCACCCCTACCCCCTCCCGTCGGCGGGTGGGGAATAGAAAAAGAGGGAAGAAAATGGATTTCAGCTACACCGAAACGCAGGACATGATCCGCGAAACCTTGAGCCGCTTTCTGGCCGACACATATGATTTCGACTCCCGCCAGAAAATGATTGCCGGAAACGGCGGTCGCGACCCAGGTATCTGGAGGGCGCTGGCAACGGAACTGGGCATGCTGGGAGCCGCATTCAGCGAAGAGCATGGCGGCCTTGGCGGTGGGCATCTGGAAAACGCACTCATCATGGAAGAGCTGGGCAAGGTCATCGCGATCGAGCCCTATCTCCAGACAGTAGTTCTGGGCGGCGGTGCGCTGAAAGCCGTCGGCGGCGCGCATGCCGATGCGTTTATTCCCGAAATCATCGGCGGCAATGTCATCATCGCCTTCGCCTATGCCGAGCCGCAGGGACGCTATGACCTTGCCAACATTCGCACCGCCGCGAAAAAGGATGGTGCAGGCTATGTACTGAACGGTCATAAAGCTGTCGTCTATGCTGCGCCTTGGGCGACACATCTTTTAGTGACCGCGCGCACCGGCGGCTCAGGCCGCGAAGCAGACGGCGTGTCGTTGTTCCTGATAGATGCCAGCACCCCCGGCATCGTCCGCCGCGATTATCCGACCGTGGACGGATTTCAGGCATCCGAAATCTATTTCGAGAATGTAGCTATTTCCGCCGATACACTGCTCGGCGACGAAGGCGCCGGCCTCCCGCTTGTCGAACAGATTGTCGATGAAGCCACCGTCGCCGTCTGTGCAGAAGCATGCGGCGTTGCCCTTAAGCTACATGAAGGCACGCTCGACTATGCACGGCAGCGCAACCAGTTCGGCCAGCCGATCTCGCGTTTTCAGGTGCTGCAACACCGTATGGTGGATATGTTCATGGAAGTCGAACAGGCGAAATCGATGACCACAATGGCTACGCTGAAACTCGACCTGACCGCAGCCGAACGCATGGCCGCCGTATCGGCATGCAAGGCGAAGGTGTCGCGCGCGGCAAAATTTGTCGGCCAGAATGCGATCCAGACACATGGTGGCATCGGCATCACCCAAGAACTGGCCATCGGTCATTATTTCAAGCGTGCGACAATGATCGAAAACCAGTTCGGATCCGCCGACCATCATTATGAACGTTTTGAACGGCTGACTCTCGAAGATTGACGAACGTCGATATTACACTTTTGTGCAGTGCAACATTTTTATTGACATGGATCGCCCGATTCATTATTGTGCAGTGCAACACAACAGAAATGGTGCTTGATATGGCCAGCAAGGCAAATACCCCCGTAACGACGAAAACCGCGAAGCTCGCGGCACCGAAAGCTGCGACTGCCAAAGCTGCTCCTGTTGCTGCCAAGGTAGAGGCCGAGGCCCCTGCTGCGCTGGTAACAAAGATCGTGTCTGTTGAACCCACACCGATTGCTCAAGGAGTAACCAAAATGACCGACACTGTTAAAGCCACCACCGAAAAGGCTACCGAATTCTTCGCAGACGTTCGTGAAAAGGCTGCCGAAGCTGCTGAAAAAGGCAAGAAATTTGCTGCTGATGCCGTCGAATTCAACAAGGCCAATGTCGAAGCAATGATCGAAGCCGGCAAAATTGTTGCCAAGGGCGCGCAGGACATGGGCAAGACCAACTTCGAATATGCGAAGAAGAATCTCGAAGAAGCACAGGTTGCTGTCAAGGAACTCACTGCTGTCAAATCGCCTACCGATTTCGTCAAGCTGCAGGGCGAATGGGCTCGCAAGGGCTTTGACACCGCTGTTGCACAGGGTTCGAAGAACACCGAAGCGATGGTAAAGCTGGTCAGCGACATGTTCCAGCCGATTTCGAACCGCATTGCGGCAACGACCGAACTTTTCAAGAAGGCTGCGTAAGCAATCTTTGTGAAGTTTGTGCCGGTGCGTTTCTGAGCACCTGCTGCCCTCTCTCCTCCTCCTCCCAAAGGCGGCGGGAAGTCTTGAGCGAACCGGCGCATGATATTTGAAACCGCCCTTTCCCCTGCGGAGAGGGCGGTTTCTTTTCGGCCTGCGACGATTCCCTGCGATCAGGGCTTGCAGTTTGCCCCTGCCCTACCCTATTTTGACGATATGCAGACCGATATGGCCCATGATGACGACGACAAGGCAGGCGGTACGCCGGGTGTTGGCCTTGCCACACGCACACGGCCCAAGACGCAAAAGCCCAGCCTGTACAAAGTTCTGCTGCTGAATGACGATTACACACCGATGGAATTCGTCGTTCACGTATTGAAGGCATTCTTCCAGATGGATACCGACCAGGCGACCCGCGTGATGCTCCATGTCCATCAGAAGGGCGTCGGCGTCTGCGGTATATTCACCTATGAAGTCGCCGAAACCAAGGTGACCCAGGTCATGGACTTTGCCCAGAAAAACCAGCACCCGTTGCAGTGCACTCTCGAGAAAGCTTGATGAAAGCCTTGCTTGCCTGAATAGCGATTCCCGCTAAATACCGGCGATGGACAAGATAATCGTACGCGGCGGGAACGCGCTTAAGGGGAAGATTCCAATATCGGGGGCCAAGAATAGCGCCTTGACGCTTATCCCGTGCGCCTTGCTCACAGACGAGCCGCTGACGCTGCGTAACCTGCCCCGCCTTGCCGACATTGACGGTTTTCAGCATCTGATGAACCAGTTCGGAATATCGACCACCGTCGCAGGCAGCCGTCCCGAAGATTTCGGCCGTGTCATGACGCTAGAAGCGACGCGCATTACCAGCAATATCGCGCCCTATGATCTCGTTCGCAAAATGCGTGCGTCGATCCTTGTTCTGGGCCCGATGCTGGCGCGGAGCGGTGAGGCAACGGTCAGCCTCCCCGGTGGCTGCGCCATCGGCAACCGACCTATCGACCTGCACCTGAAGGCGTTGGAGGCCTTCGGGGTCGAAATCGAGCTGGCCGCCGGTTATGTGAAGGCCATCGCCAAAAAGGGAATCCCCGGCGGGACTTACACTTTCCCGGTCGTATCGGTTGGCGCCACGGAAAATGCGTTGATGGCGGCTTCATTGGCCAAGGGCACTTGCGTCCTGCACAACGCCGCGCGGGAGCCTGAGATCGTCGACCTATGCAATCTGCTCGTTGACATGGGGGCGGAGATTGAAGGGATTGGCACCAGCGATCTTATCATCCACGGCAAGGACCGGCTTCATGGCGCGACCTATCGTGTGATGAGCGACCGGATCGAAGCAGGCAGCTATGCCTGTGCGGCAGCGATCACTGGCGGTGATGTCGAACTGGTCGGCGCAAAGGCGAGCGAGATGGACGCGACGCTCGATGCGCTCAGGCAGGCAAATGTCGATGTGGAGGAAACCAGAGACGGCGTGCGCGTGTCGTCCGACGGCAAGTTGAAGCCGCTTACCATCTCGACCGCACCTTATCCCGGCTTTGCCACCGACATGCAGGCCCAGTTCATGGCAATGCTGTGCATGGCCGACGGCGCAAGCGTGTTGACCGAAACAATTTTCGAGAATCGCTACATGCATGTGCCCGAACTGAACCGGATGGGCGCGCATATCGAAACCAAGGGTAGAACCGCGATTGTTCATGGCGTCAAAGGACTGACCGGCGCCCCGGTAATGGCCACAGACCTTCGCGCATCGATGAGCCTCGTGATCGCAGGGCTGGTGGCGGACGGCGAAACGCATGTCAGTCGTCTGTATCACCTCGATCGCGGTTATGAGCGGCTGGAAGAAAAACTGCAGCTGGTCGGCGCCGATGTCGAGCGAGTAGGAGCGGAATGAGCTACCACTTGCCAAGGCGGAGCTTTTGCGTCATTTTTGCCTGAAGAGAAAATTCGATGATGATGATGATGCACATGCTCATGCCCGGCCGTCGACGCCACCCGGTACTGGACGCGATACGGCATAGTCCAATTGCAACGGTGGTCAGCGATCCAAGGCAAGCGGACAATCCTCTCATCGCTGTGAACGACGCTTTTTGCGCGTTGACGGGGTATGAAGAGAGCGAAATACTGGGGCGGAACTGCCGTTTCTTGCGCGGCCCCGACACCGAGAATAGCCAGACCGAGAAGCTTCGCGCGTCGATCCATGCCCGCCGGCCCTCGCTTGCCGAGCTCATTAACTATCGCAAGGATGGAAGCCCATTCCGCAATGCCGTGATGATTGCGCCGCTTTTTGACGAAGGCGGAAGGGTCGAGTTTTTTGTTGGTTCGCAAATTGAGGTGCTTCCCGAGGAGGAGAGCATTGCAGTCGTGAGGCAACAGCAAGCCGCCGAAATTGTCGATCGGCTTTCCCCACGCCAACGCGAAATATTGCAGCAAATGGCACAGGGCTTCCGAACCAAGCAAATCGCCTTCCACCTGTCGCTCAGCGAAAAAACGGTGCAGATGCACAGGATGCTGATGTTCAAGAAGCTGTCGACTTCAAATGCCGCCGATGCGGTCCGCATTGCAGTGGAAGCGGGGCTTTAAGCGGCACTACAGTCATTTGCCCGTATGGGCCTATTCCGGTATTTTGTTTTCCGATATTTTGCTGCATTTCTGCATCACAGGCCGACGGTGGTCCTGTCAAAAAATGTCGCTCTCACCTCCCTCCCTCGACCTGAGAGCGCATATCGGAAACGGCAACCCTCTGCCGTCATTCCTGGCAAGGCACCGTCCGCCTGTTACCGATTGCTAACGCTCAACAGGAAAAGTCCGGGAATTTTCCGGGTCGCACTGGTACCGTCGCAGCTCGCTTCGACGGTCCCTTTTTAGAATTTATGAGCCACGAGCCACAACCGTATCGCGCTGGCCAGCCCGCACGGCGTGCCTGACCCAATCCTTTCGACGTCAATTTGCGCGACCAGGGCGTTGATGGGCAGGCCCCGCGCTTCTGCAACATCTTTGAGTGCATCCCAGAATAGTGGCTCCAGACTAATTGACGTCTGATGGCCGGCTATGGTCATGCTGCGCTTTACCGGGGGATGGTAGATGTTTGATCGTGAACCCATCAATACATGTGCTGGCCGCCGTTGATCGACAAGGTCGATCCGGTAATAAATCCGGCGTTATCGCTGGTAAGAAACTCTACGCCGCGTGCAATTTCTTCGGCTTGGCCCAACCGCCCGACCGGAATCTGTGCCACGATCTTTTCCATAACATTATCGGGGATGGTGGAGAGCATTTCTGTTGCAATATAGCCCGGAGCAATCGCATTGGCGGTGACGCCATGACGCGCCCCTTCCATCGCCAAGGATTTCGTAAAGCCGTGGATACCGGATTTCGCAGCGGCATAGTTGACTTGCCCGATCTGACCGCCCTGCCCGTTAACCGACCCGATATTGACAATACGCCCCCATTTGCGTTCGCGCATACCGGCGAACACAGCCTTCGCCATATTGAAGCATCCGGTCAGATCGACACGGATTACCTCGTCCCACTGCTCAAAGGTCATTTTGACCATCGTTGCGTCCCGCGTGATACCGGCGTTATTGACCATGATATCGATCTGGCCGTATTCGGCCTCGATCTTTGCGCAGGCGTCGAGACAGCTTTGATGATCGCCGACATCCCATTTGGCGACCGCAATGCCTGTTCGGTCGGAGAAGGCCCTTGCGGCTGCGTCGTTCCCGCCATAATTCGCAATGACCGTGCGGCCTTTTTCCTTGAGCTTAAGGCTGATAGCCTCACCAATGCCGCGGGTGCCCCCTGTTACCACCGCCACGCGTCCCATAGACTCTCTCCTGCCTTTTGTTGCTGATTTCAGCATCTGGTTAGTCGGGCGATGGCGGCGCGGCAAGTTGACGTGAGCGTTAGCGCATAGCTATTCAAATCCAGCCGGAAAGTTCCCGTCTGACCAGCGTTTCGAGCATATCCATACCGACATCGCTATCGTTAAGACAGGGAAGATAGGCATAATGCGTTCCGCCTGCTTCCTCGAACTGCTCATGTCCCTGCATGGCGAGTTCCTCGAGTGTTTCGAGGCAGTCGACCGAGAACCCCGGGGCAAAAATCGCTATCTTTTTCGTGCCCTCGCGTGCCAGTCGCATAATCGTGTCGTCGGTCGCAGGCTCCAGCCATTTTGCGCGCCCAAAGCGTGACTGAAAGCTGACGACAAGTTCGCGACCCATCGCATCCGACAGCAGGCGTGCGGTTTTCTGGCAATGGCAATGATAGGGGTCGCCAAGATGCAACGTGCGTTCCGGCATGCCGTGAAAGCTGATCACGAGCGCATCGGGCACGAAGTCAAGTTTGGCCAATGATATTTCGAGCGACGTCTTGAGAGCGCCAATATAGGCGGGATCGTCATGATAGGCCGGCAATGTCCGGATTGCGGGATGCCAACGCATTTTTGTCAGCGCGGCATAGGCTTCATCCTGAACGGTTCCCGTCGTAGCACCCGAATACTGCGGATAAAGCGGGGCGATCAGGATTCGGTTACATCCGGTCGCTTTCATGGCGGCCAGCTGGTCCGGCACTGATGGGTTGCCGTAGCGCATGGCATAGCGGACGTCTGCCGCGCCACCCATGCGCGCCGCCAGAGCGTCGGTCTGGCCAGCTGTGAAGAACGCGAGCGGTGATCCCTTTTCGGTCCAGACCTTTGCATAGGCTTCGGCGGATTTCTGCGGACGGGTGTTCAAGATGATCGCCCGCAATATCGGCTGCCAGACGAGGGGTGGAATTTCGACCACGCGGCGGTCGGACAAGAACTGCTTGAGATAGCGCTTCACCGCTGGCGTCGTCGGCTCGTCCGGCGTGCCGAGATTGACCAGCAATACACCGACACGTGGCGTTGCGACCGGCGGATGATCATGCGGCAAGGGCATTACAGACCCCTCGACAGGAGCGGCAGTTCACGCAGGCGGATGCCCGCCGCAGAGAAGAGCGCATTGGCGACCGCCGGTGCAACTGCCGGGACGCCGATTTCCGTGACGCCGCCCGGCGCTTCGTCGCTGCGTACAAACTCGACATTTATCTCCGGCACGTCAGCCAGCTTTGGCAGATCGATGTCGCGCAGGCGGCGGGCGGTCGGCAGGCCGTTTTCATATTCGGTAGATGCGCCCAACGCCTGCGCCAGACCGAAAACAATACCCCCTTCGACCTGCTGTCTGGCTACGTCGGGATTTATCAGCCTGCCACAATCGACCATCGCCGAAATCTGATCCACGCGTACGCCGGTCTCGCTGGTGCGGGCGCTGGCGACAATGGCAATATGGCTACCCCGGAGCGAATGGCACGCCAGGCCCTTGCTGCTCCCCGATGCCCCGCCGTCCCAGTTGGCCATGGTTGCAACCCCAGTGAGGCAGCGTGCAAGCCGGGTCTGCCCGACCAGCATCTGCATCCGGTAGGACAAAGGTTCGATCCCCGCCTTGTGGGCGAGCTCGTCGATGAAGGATTCGATGAAAAAGCAGTTGTGGCTATGGGCCATGCCGCGCCATGGCCCAGTCGGCATGGGAAGCGCCACCGGGAAATGGTCTACAGTCAGATTGGGTATGGAGTAAGGCGGCACGGCACCGTTGAGCGCCATTACGTCATATTGTCCGCCCACAGAGCGCCTTGCATTGTCGATGCCATCTCCCTCCATTCGCCGGGCGAGTTCGCGCATGGTGGAGGCGGTCGCGATGCGCACGGCAAGTCCTGCCACGCGACCATCCCTATCGATCGCGGCAGACATCCGGGCCAGTGCGGGGCTGCGGACATGATCGCGGATGAAGTCTTCCGGTCGTGACCAGACTAACTGCACTGGCCTTTCGATCTGCTTGGCTATAACTGCCACCTGCGCAGCGATCAGACTGTCGAAATTGCGGTCGAAACTGCCACCTGCAATCACCGGATACAAGACCACCCGATCGACCTCGATACCAATGGCCTTGGCGGCGGCGACGCGAGCAACCTGCGGAGCTTGGCTTGCAAGCCACAATTGGAGCCTGCCGTCGCGAAAAACGGCGGTCGCGGTTCGCGTTTCGATCGGCGCATGCACAGCGGGCGCTACACTGTAATCCGCCTTAAAAATCCGGGTAGAAGCTTCCTGCGACATTGCACCATCAACATCGCCTTCGCTCTTCAGTCTTTTGCCGGGTCCCTTTGCAATCGCGTTGGAAAGCCTTTCTGAAATCTGGCCGCTGTCAGCCATCCGGCCCGTTGTCGAGAATACAGGCGCCATCGCATCAAGCGCCTGATTCGCCGCCCACCAATTGGTCCCCACCGCGGCAATCCAGTTTTCGGTTCTGACAACATCGACGACGCCTTTAACTTTCAGCGCCGCATCACTGTTGGCCGATTTCAGCGCGGTGTCGCCAATAGGCCCGCCCCGCACCGACGCAAAAAGCATATCGGGCAGGCGAATGTCGCCTGCAAAACTCGCGCTACCATCGACCTTCGATGACAGGTCGAGACGCGGTGCATCACGGCCCGACAGCCGATTACGCGGCGACGGCTGCAACGGGATGGGCGATGGCGGGTCGAGCTTAGCCGCCTCAACCACGAGATCGGCAAATGCGATCCGCCGCTTGCCGAAAGTAACGAAGCCCTTGTCCGTCTGACACTGTTCCCAGCCGGTGTCCCATCGTGCCGCCGCTGTCTGACAGAGCATCACCCGCGCAGCGGCCCCTGCTTCGCGACACGGCAACTCAAATTGTCGGACCGACGACGACCCTCCCGTGACGACAAAAATGTCGCGAGCCGCCAGTTCGTTTACGGCGCTGGCAACAGGACCGCGATCGGCCGCAAGACCGATGTTTTCAGGCAGGAAGGCCGACGCCCATTCGCGTGCTATCAGGCTATTGGCAAAAAGAGGACTGGGGGGCACCGGCTGAACTGCGACCGAGCGCCAGTCGGCCCCCAGCTCGCCTGCGACGATCTGTGCAAGCGCGGTATATACGCCCTGCCCGGATTCGCTCTGCGGTATCCCGACCACAACCTGTCCATCCTCGGCAATCTTCAGCCAGGGGCCGAAGAGATGTTCGCCTTCGGTGGCGCGCAAATTAGGGTGATATTTGCGCGGCCACAGGCCCCATGCGACCAGCAAACCGACGCCGACTCCACCGCCAACCAGCAGCTTTCTACGAGTCAGTCCCGTTATCTCGACGTCATTCATGCCGCATTGGCTTTCCGCGCATCGATCCAGTCGCTTATCTGTGCCGCAATCGCGGCATAGGCCGAAGCTATCGGGCCATCCCCCAATGCCGGAGGCTCGCCTGCATCGCTGGCGAGCCGGATCGAGATATCAAGCGGTATGCGGCCGAGAAATGCGATCCCCATTTCCGCGGCTGCGGCTTCCGCCCCGCCCGACCCGAAAGGTTCACTCACTTCTCCGCAATGCGGACAGATATAACCGGCCATATTCTCGACCAGTCCAATGATCGGGACCTTCGCCGTGTCAAAGAAACCAATTGCCCGCGCTGCGTCCATCAAGGCCAGATCTTGCGGAGTCGAAATGATGACTGCACCTATCGGTTTGTGCTTCTGGATCATCGACAATTGGATATCGCCCGTACCCGGCGGCATGTCGACGACGATGTCGCGGACGTTGCCCCAACTCGCGTCGACGAGCTGCGACAAAGCATTGCCTGCCATCGGCCCACGCCAGGCAATGGCCTGCCCCGGCTTCGCTAACTGACCCATTGACAGAAAGGGGATATCCGCTGCACCTTTGACGGGTACCAGCTTCTCCCCCTCGGCAACCGGCTTTACCCCTTCGGCGCCAAGCAATCGAGGCTGCGACGGGCCGTAAATGTCAGCGTCGACCAGACCGACCGCGCGCCCGGCGCGTGCCATGGCCACAGCAAGATTGGTCGACAGCGTCGACTTGCCGACGCCACCTTTGCCACTGGCAACGGCTATCAACCGCGGCACAATCCGTTCGGCGGTCATCATCACACGAACCGATGTGGCACCCGCCTGTTCGAGGTCCTTCTTTAACCGCGCTTCGAGTTCGTCGCGCTCCGAAACGGCAAGCCCCGAGACATCCAGCATAAGCGAAATGCCGCCGTCGCTGCCTGCCTTCAACCCGCTGGCGCGGATACCTGCAACTTGCACAACAATGTCGGAAAAAGCGTCGAGGTCAGCCATCCTCGCCCGAATAGAATCAGATTTGCGGGATTGACACTGTTTTTCTGAAAAACCGTTCCTATAAAGGTTCCATGAGCAAAAAAATTGACGAACAGGGTGTTTCCATATCGGCAGTAGATGGCAAGGGCCCCTGGGATTCCCCTGCATCCGGCGACAGCGGTAAATCCGGCAAACCCAAAGCATCGGCAGGGAATTCAGATGCGGGTTCGAAGCCCGAACCCGTGAACCCATGGGACCCAACACCTTCGAACGCACCGCAAGGCGGACGTCAGCGCGGCCCCTCGCTTGAAGACCTGCTCCGCCGGACGGGCGGTGGCAAGGGCGGCGGTTTCGGTGGACTGCCCGCGCGTCCCGACGGCAAAAGCTGGTGGCCGCTAATTGCAGGGTCGCTTATTGCATTGTGGATCGTTTGGACGAGCTTTCATCGCATCGGTCCAGAGCAGGAAGGCGTGGTCACCTTCTTCGGCAAATATGCCCGCACCGTTCAACCCGGTATCCAGTTTACCTTGCCTGCGCCGATTGAGAGCCTGCAAAAGATCGATACCAAACAGATCCAAACCACGGCGATCGGTTCACCAAAGGCGAGCAGTGAAAACCTTGTCCTGACGCGCGATCAGAGCATCATCGACATGGCCTATGACGTACGCTGGTCGATCAAGGATCCGGAGCTTTACCTGTTTCAGCTCGACAACCCCAACGGCACCGTCAAGGAGGTGGCAGAGAGCGCCATGCGCGCTGCGGTCGCCAATTTCGACCTGACGCAAGCCATTGGGCCTGGCCGCGGGGCAATCGAAATGCAGGTGCGGCAAAGGATGCAGCAGGTGCTGGATGAATATCGCTCCGGCGTTCTGGTGCAAAGCATATCCATTCGCCAATCCGACCCCCCTGCCGAAGTCAACGACGCATTTCGCGAAGTGAACGCCGCGCAACAGCGACGTGAAAGCTACCTCAACGATGCCCGGGCCTATGCCAGCCGCGTCAGCGAACTTGCCATCGGTGAGACCGCCGAGTTTGACAAGATTTACGAAGAATATCGTCAGGCGCCCGAAGTTACGCGCACTCGCCTCTATTATGAGACAATGGAACAGGTGCTTGGGAAAGTTGACAAGACGATTGTCGAATCCGGCGGTGTAACTCCGTATCTGCCGCTGCCCGAATTTCAACGACGCGCTAATGCCAAGAATGAACCTGTAACCGTGACAGGAAAAGCACAATGAATCAGGCTTTGACCCGAAATCCGTTCTTCATCGGCGGCGTCGCCTTTGCCGCGTTTGTTCTGCTTGGCTCGTCGGTCACCATTGTCCCCGAAACGCAGCAGGCCATCATCAGCAGCTTCGGCAAGGTCGACCGTGTGGTAAACCCCTACCGACAGGGGGAGCAATTCGGCGAGACCCGTGCGGGCCTCACATTCCGGATCCCCTTTGTCGAACAGATACAGATGATCGACAAGCGCGTTCTGAGCGTCGAGATGGAGCAGCAGGAAGTGCTGTCGACCGACCAGTTACGACTTCAGGTCGATGCTTTTGCCCGCTTTCGCGTCACAAAGCCGGATCAAATGTACCGAACCATTCGGACCGAAGACCGTTTGCGTGAGCAGCTTCGTACCATTCTGGGCTCCTCATTGCGCAACGAACTTGGCAAGCGCACTTTTGCCACCCTGCTCAGCGCCGAGCGAGGCGAGGTCATGGAAAATATCCAGACCGCCTTGAATCGGGAAGCCAGCAAATATGGCGCAGAAGTCATCGATGTCCGGATAAAGCGGGCCGACCTGCCTGCGGCAACGCTGCAGTCGGCTTATAACCGCATGCGCAGCGCACGAAATCAAGAAGCCATAGCAATCGACGCAGAGGGCCAGAAAGAAGCCCAGATCATTCGCGCCGATGCGGAAGCGGAGGCCGCTCGCATATATGCCATCAGCTATGGCAAAGATCCGGAATTCTACGATTTCTATCGGGCGATGCAAAGCTATCGCCAGACATTCCAGAATGGCGAAGGGACAAGCAATATCATCCTGTCCCCGCAAAACGCCTATCTGGAAAAATTCCGTAACGGTCGTTAGTCGAAAGACGAACGACATTGGCCGGTCGGTCCGGCATCCATTCAATCGGCGTTAAGCTTTGCCGCGCCATCGAATGGCTGATTTCAGGGCATTTTGCCCCTTTGATAGACGAGAGGAATGACATCCGTGCGTTACGCTTATGCAGCCACCACCGCGCTTTTGCTGACAGGTAGTGCCCTTGCACTGGTCAATGGTTCGCCCGTCACGGCGCAAACTGGCCTTCCCGTATCCGCCCAAGCCAACCTCGCCCCTGCAGGAGCGCCATCGAGCTTTGCCGACCTGGCGGCTCAGTTGCAGCCTGCGGTGGTCAATATTGCGACCCGGCAGAAAGTGCAGGTCGCGACAAGCTTCAACCCGTTTACGGGTGAACGTCGGCCGGTCACGCAGGATCAGCAGAGCGGCGGCTCGGGCTTTCTGATTTCATCAGATGGCTACATCGTCACCAACAACCACGTTGTCGCCGGCGGTCCTGCGGGCGAAGCCGTGGACCGGGTGACTGTCACGCTGTTCGACGGCAAGGAATATCAAGCCGAAATCGTCGGTCGCGATCCGTCTTCCGATATCGCGCTCCTGAAAATCCGTGCCAACAACCTCCCCTTCGTTGCCATGGCCGATTCGAAGAAAAGCCG
Organism: Sphingomonadaceae bacterium; assembly: GCA_016742125.1. Lineage (GTDB taxonomy): Bacteria > Pseudomonadota > Alphaproteobacteria > Sphingomonadales > Sphingomonadaceae > Sphingorhabdus_B. The sequence continues at coordinate 20,617 of JACVCM010000044.1, forward strand.
GGTGGGCGACTGGGTTATCGCCATCGGCAACCCATTGGGCCTGGGCAACACGGTGACTGCAGGGATCATCTCCGCGCTTCAGCGCAATATCGGCGCGGGCGGTGCCTATGACCGCTTCATTCAGACCGATACTGCCATTAATCCCGGCAACTCCGGTGGACCTTTGTTCAACCTCAAAGGCGAAGTAATCGGGATCAACAATCGTCTGATTTCGCCGGTAGGAGCCAATATCGGGGTAGGCTTTGCCATTCCGGCGGAAGAAGCCGTCCCGGTCGTAGAATCGCTCAAAAAAGGCCAGCGTCCGGAGCGCGGCTATCTGGGTATCAGCATCACACCGGTAGGAGAAGATCTGGCCGACGCGCTTGGTCTTGAGAAAAATCGCGGCGAATTTGTCGCGCGTGTCGTAGCCGATCAGGCGGGCGCAAAAGCGGGACTGAAAGAAGGCGACATCGTCCTGAAGGTCAACGGCCAGGATGTCTCGCCCGAAAGTACGTTGTCGTACATTGTCGCCAATATCAAACCAGGCACCCGTATTCCGCTCGACATTTTGCGCGAGGGCAAGCCGTTGCGCCTGAACGCAATAGTGGGCGCCCGGCCACCGGAAGAACAGCTGGCCCAAAGCAATTTCAATCCTGAAGAAAACAAGGATTTCGACAAAAATACCGATAGTCCGGATGCGAAAGTCATTCGTGATGCTATCGGCCTTAGCGTCATTCCGCTGGACGCCGAAATAGCGCGCCAGCTGGGCATGGGCGCAGACACGCGCGGTGTCGTCATCGACATCGCGGGACAGGGTACTGCCGCCCAGGCAGGTTTGCGGCGCGGTGACGTTATCGTGTCCGCAACCTATCAACCTGTCACGACGGCAGCGGCACTGGCAACGGCCATTCGTAGCGCGAAGGCAGCGAACCGTGGTGCGATACTGCTCGGCGTCAAACGGCGCGGTGGCACCACGCAATATGCGACGGTGCGGATAGAAGACTAAGCTTGTCGGTCGCGCCGGTTGGGTGTTAGTCAAGGCTATGACCCTGATTGACACCGGCTGGCGCGACGACGCCGAAACCATCCTGCCAGACCTTGTAGCGCTGCGGCGAGATATCCATCGCGAGCCGGAGCTTGGCCTGCAAAACCCGAAGACGCTTGCGAAAATCAAGGCCGCGCTCGACGGCTTGCCGCTAGCGTTTCGCGAGGGGCCATCGACCACGGGATTGATTGCAACGCTCAAAGGTCCGTCTAATGGGCGCACGGTGTTGCTACGCGGCGATATGGATGCGTTACCGCTGAACGAGGATACCGGGCTCGACTATAGCTCGAACACGCAAGGCGCAATGCACGCCTGCGGGCATGACACGCACGTCGCGATGCTGGTCGGTGCCGCCAAAATGCTCTGTGCAAAACGCGACCAGCTGGCCGGAACCATCCAGTTCATGTTTCAGCCGGGCGAGGAAGGTCATCACGGTGCGCGGTTCATGCTCGACGATGGGTTGATCGACCCACTACCCGACGCAGCCTTTGCGCTCCATATCATGCCGAATGCCCCGCGCGGTGTATTCACCGGACGCGTCGGGCCATTGCTGGCGTCATCAGATGTACTCAGCATCACGGTAAAGGGCGCCGGCGGCCATGCCTCCATGCCGCACGATGCTGTCGATCCCATCCCGGTGGCGTGCGAGATTGTCTCGGCAATCCAGTCGATGGTGACGCGCAAGATTTCGGTGTTCAACCCGGCGGTCGTCACGATTGCCAAAATCGCGGCCGGCACGACCAACAACATCATCCCTGAAACCGCCGAAATGCTGGGAACAATCCGAACGCTTTCCGCCATGCAGCGCGCGAAGGTGGCCGAGGAATTGCACCGCCTTGCCCCCGGTATTGCGGCGGCGCACGGGTGCACGGCGCAGGTCCATATCGAACCGGGCTTCCCGGTTACCGTCTGCGACGGTCGCGCCGTGCGCTTCGGACAGCGGGTCGTGGAGGACATATTCGGCGAAGAAAGCTGGATCACGCTCGACACGCCGATCATGGGTGCAGAGGATTTTGCCTATGTCCTCGAAAAAGTGCCTGGCGCGATGTTCTTTCTGGGCGCCAGCCATGAAGGCGACGACTGGCGGTCATGCTGCGGGCTTCATTCGAACCGCATGGTCCTCGACGACAGCGTAATGGCCCGCGGCGCGGCACTGCATGCCGCCATCGCAGAGCGGTTTCTGGCGCAGGGGTTTGACGCCGTCTAACGCGGCTTTGCTGCCGTCGCTTCAGCACCCCGCATGACCCGTAGCGCGTTGCCCTGTGCTATCTTGACGAGGTCGGCTTTGGAATAGCCGCGCCGGACCAGTTCGGCGAAAAGCGCTGGGTAGGTGGAGACATTCTCCAATCCGACGGGAAGTTCGTCGACGCCACCAAAGTCGCCGCCGATCCCGACATGGTCGATCCCGGCGACCTTGCGGATATGGTCGATATGGTCGGCAACCTGCGCCAGCGTAGCTTTGGGCTGCGGATTGGCGGCGATCCAGGCATCGACTGCCGCCTTTTCGCCTGCTGGATTGCCCGTGAATTCCAGCTTGGCTTTCCCTGCAACCGCGGCTTTCTCATATTCCCACTGCCGCCGCTCGGCCGAGGTAAATCCGGGCACGAACGTCACCATCACCACGCCGCCATTTTGCGGGAGGCGCTTCAGCACCGAATCGGGAACATTACGCGGATGCGGTGTGACCGCGCGCGCGTTACTATGGGTGAACAGCACCGGCGCTTTTGTCTGGTCGAGCACGTCGTGCATTGTCGCTTCGGACACATGACTGAGATCGACAATCATCCCGAGCCGGTTCATCTCGGCAATGACTTCAAAACCGAAAGGTGACAGGCCGTCATGCTTGGGCGCATCAGTCGCGCTGTCGGCCCAGTCGGTGGTCAGACTGTGGGTGATCGTCATGTAGCGCGCACCGAGCGCATATGTCTGACGCAGTATTTCGAGCGAGCTACCAATGGAATGCCCGCCCTCCATGCCGATGAGGGAGGCGATTTTCCCTTTCTTCATCGCTGTTTCGACCTCGGCAGCAGTCGAAGCATAGGCGAATGTTTCAGGGTAACGTGCGATCATCTGACGGACGACATCGATTTGCTGGACCGTCCGTGTCACCGCCTCATGCTTGGGAAGACCGGCCTCGACATAAACCGACCAATATTGTCCGCCGAGAAATCCGGCTCGCGCAGTCGGAATATCGGTATGGGTTTTCGCCAGTGTTTCGGGCGGCAGGCCCTTCAGATCGAATTTGGAAAAGTCGCGGCCGAACAGTTCGGCAATCTGGTGAGGTGTATCATTGTGACCGTCGATAACGGGGGTTTTGGCGAGCACCTCTCGCGCAGTTGCTTCCGGAGATGCGGCAGAGGATGGTACCGCGAAAGCGACAAGCGACAATATCGCCGGAGCCCACCAAAATCCCTGCAAACCTGCACGCGAAAATCTGTTTCCAGCCATAATGCTTTCTCCTTGATGGATATTCTTTTCATCCATGCATCAAGCTTGTGCGCGGGGGAAAGAATTTTTCCGGGCATGAATGTCATTTTGATCGAGATCAAAGTGTCCGATCAAGGACCTGGCTAGAAATGGCTCAAGCCAAAGGAGAAAATCGATGAGTATCCATTATTCTGCCGAAACATTCGCCAATGCGCAGGTCATTAAGAGGGCGACGCCGTTTCAAGTCCAGGTAAAGCGTAGTTTCGACCTGCCACCGGTTTTGCATGCCTTAACCGTGGGGCTTTATTTCGCCTTTCTAGGCGTGATGGCAATTGCCTTTCAGGATCGCGGACTCATCATCCCGATGGCGATTTTCGTCGTCTACATCGTCATGGCCTTCGGCGTTCCGGCAATGTGGGTACGGATGAAGCCAGGCCATGATGGCGCAGCCTTGGCCTGGGCGGACTTCGGCCAGTCTGGCATCGACACGTTCACCGGCAATATGAGCGCCAAGGACGCGACAGGTCAGGTTCTGATACTTCCGCTGCTGATTCTTGGCTGGGGGTTGGCCATCGCCGTGATTGCGGCAGTGGTTCGCTAAAAGGTCACGGCGCCAAGATGGTATCGACTGCGTTCGTCGCCAAATCCGGATAATCCAGCGTGTAGTGAAGCCCGCGGCTTTCATGCCTAGACAGTGCGGAGCGAATTATAAGGTCCGCGACTTCGACAAGGTTGCGCAGTTCGATCAAGTCGGGCGTCACGCGAAAGTGGCTGTAATAATCCTCGACCTCGCGGCGGAGCAGATCGATCCGGTGTTTGGCGCGCTCAAGGCGCTTGGTCGTCCGCACGATGCCGACGAAATTCCACATGAACTGCCGGATTTCACGCCAGCACTGGGCAATGGCGACTTCTTCATCGCTGTCGGTCACGCGGCTTTCGTCCCAAGGGCGGATGGGCGGCGGGGGCGGCAAACGGTCCCAGTTGGCAACTATGTGCCGGGCGCAGGCGTCGCCAAAAACAAAACATTCGAGCAAGGAGTTGGAGGCGAGGCGGTTCGCGCCATGCAAGCCGCTTTGTGTTACCTCACCCGCTGCATATAGTCCCGGCGCATCGGTTCGGCCGTCAAGATCAACAAGAACACCACCGCAGGTGTAATGCTGCGCAGGGACGACAGGGATTGGCTCCTTCGTGATGTCGATGCCGAGGCCCATAAGCTTTTCATAGATGTTGGGGAAATGCTCTTGCACGAACTCGGGCGGCTTGTGGCTGATATCGAGATGGACATAATCGAGGCCGTCGCGCTTGATCTCAGCATCATTGGCGCGCGCAACGATGTCGCGTGGCGCAAGCTCTGCCCTGTCGTCATAATCGGGCATGTAACGATGGCCGGTCTTCGGGTTTTTCAGGATGCCGCCTTCACCGCGCACCGCCTCGGTAATCAGGAAGTTCTTGACCTCCAGATTATACAGGCAGGTCGGATGGAACTGCATGAATTCCATGTTCGAGATGCGGCATCCGGCGCGCCACGCCATCGCAATCCCGTCCCCGGTCGCGCCGCGCGGAGCGGTAGAGTAGAGATAAGTTCTCCCGGCCCCGCCGCTCGCCAATATCGTGGCGCGCGCGCAAAAGGTTTCGACTTTCCCCGTTTTGCGGTTCAGCGCATATACGCCATGGATACGGCCCGAGGTCGAAAAGCGTTCCTGATGCCGCCCCATCACAAGGTCGATCGCAACCATATCAGGCACCAGGGTGATGTTGGGACTTGCCTTTGCCGCGGCCTCGAGTGCCTGCTGCACTGCCCAGCCCGTCGCATCGTCGACATGAACGATGCGGCGATGGCTGTGCCCGCCCTCACGGGTCAGATGCCATTCGCTTCCATCCAGATTGAAGGGGACGCCGAGTTTGGCCAGGCGCTCGATGGCCTCGGGCGCATTCTCGACCACAAACTCTACCGTCGCGCGGTTGTTCAGACCTGCGCCGGCAACCATTGTGTCCTCGATATGACTTTCGAAAGTATCGCCCGGCTCCAATACTGCGGCGATGCCCCCCTGCGCCCAGGCGGTGGCACCGTCAGACAGAGAACCCTTTGCGAGCACCGCCACCCTGTAATTCTGCGCAAGCTGGAGCGCTGCGGTCAGGCCCGCAGCGCCTGATCCGATGATTAGGACGTCGGCTTCCA
>JACVCM010000145.1 GCA_016742125.1 Sphingomonadaceae bacterium
CAATAAAGCGTCGCGTTCCGGGCGCACCGTTAGAGCGGTCGGTGATATCCCAGCCTGCCGAGGGGAATTGCGCTTCAAGCGCTTTAGCGACGGCGGCGGCGTCCTCTTGCGGCCCGATTTTAATGCGATATTTATACTCGAACATGCTCCCGGGCTGAATGAGACCGGTCTCCGGGATGGATTCCATGCTGATCATGGCAACGGGCCCAAGTGTGAAACCTTCGCCCAAACGGTCGGGTTCCTCTTCGATTATTCCAGCCACCTTGAATGTCTTCTCGCCGAAGCGGACGGTGCCCCCGGTTTCGATATCGAGCCGTTCCGACAAGGTAGGACCGACAAAGATTTCGCCTTTAGCCGGGGCTTTGACAACACGACCGTCAAGCAGTTTAAGTGCGCCATAATGCGGATACACATGGTCGATGGCCTTTAGCTCGGCAAGCAAGCTGTCTGCACCGATCGCCATCGCCCGCAGGCGGACCGTTTCGGACACGGAGCCCGCCTCACGCATGGCAGCTATTTCAGCTTCACTCGCTTTGCGCTGGGCGATACCGATTTCAACGTCGCCGCCAAGGATGGTCTGGCCGCGCCGCGACAGTTCTTCTGCAATGCCGGCGGTCAGGCTACCGATGGCGGCGAGCGTGGCCACGCCGAGGAAAAGGCAAATGGCTAGCAGGCGCAAGCCGCGTATCCGCGCTGAAAGATCGCGTCGGGATATGCGCCAGATGGCGGCGAGTGGCAGGCTCATTCAAATCCTCCCCGGAACGGGGAGGGGGGCCGTTCGCCGTAGGCGAATGGTGGAGGGGTCCCCTCCGTCACGCGCTGCGCGCGCGCTACCTCCCCGTTCGGGGGAGGATTTGATCTGCCGTTCAAGCCGCGCTCTCCACGACATGGCCGTCGTGCATACTGATGATACGGTCGCACTTGCGGGCCAGGTCGGGGTCGTGGGTGATGATGAGGAGTGTCGCGCCAAGTGCCGCGCGTCGCTCGAAGAGCAGGTCGACGATGGACATCCCGGTCGAACCATCGAGATTACCGGTTGGCTCGTCTGCAAAAATAATCTTTGGTGCTGCCGCCATCGCACGGGCAATGGCAACACGCTGCTGCTCTCCGCCCGACAGTTGCGAAGGATAATGGGTCACGCGATGCCCAAGGCCGACCGCTTCCAGCTCCGCTTTGGCGCGCCCGAATGGATCATCGATCCCGGCAAGCTCCATCGGGATTGCGACGTTTTCCAGCGCGGTCATGGTTGGGAGCAGGTGGAATGCCTGCAATACAATGCCGATGCGTCCGCGCCGAGCGCGAGCGAGCTCGTCCTCATCCAGTTTCGTGAAATCGAGGCCGTCGACCAGCACGGTACCGCCGCTCGCCTGCTCCAGTCCGGCCAGCACCGCCATCAACGACGACTTGCCTGAACCGGAAGGCCCAAGCAGCGCCACACTGCTATCGTAAGGGACGTCAAGGTCGACACCGCGCAAGATCGACACTTCGGCATCGTTCGAACCAAGGCTGAGGGTGACATTTGCCGCGCGGATTGCCATATCCGGCGAGGACGTGATGGGAGCGTGCAAGGAGATAGCCTTTTGAAACGGTATTTCGGTCTATATGGGGCGCTTGCCCTCCTTCTCCAAGTGCTAGTTGGCTGCGGCCAAGCTGCTGAATCGACGAAAAGCGAACCTGCTTCGGCAAAAAGCGAAGCGCCAGCCCAATATGACAAGCTTGTCGTGGCCTTTGGTGACAGTCTGTATGCCGGCTATCGTCTGGCACCCAATGAAGGCCTCGCGCCACAATTGCAGGCCGCTTTGCAAGCCGATGGCATAAATGCGCGCGTTCACAACGCGGGCGTCTCCGGTGATACGACGGCTGCAGGAAAGACGCGGCTGAGTTTCGTTCTCGACAATCTGGAACGCAAACCGGACCTGGTCGTGCTGGGCCTTGGCGGGAACGACATGCTGCGTGGCATCAAGCCAGAAGAAACGCGGGCCAATCTGGTCGCGATGATGAACGAACTGAGGAAGCGTGATATCCCCGTCGTCCTGACCGGGATGCTGGCAGCGCCGAATTTGGGGGCCGATTATGGTAATGCTTTCAACACGATATTTCCTGCATTGGCCAAACAATATGATGCACCGCTCTATCCGTTTTTCCTGGAGGGTGTTGTTGCCGACAAGGCGCTGATGCTGCCGGACAACATCCATCCCAACGCGAAAGGCGTGGCGCGGGTTGTCGAAGGATTATCGCCGCTGGTCGAAGGCGCTTTGAAGGAACAAGGTCAGACTGTATTAGAAAAATAATACAGCTGGGGACGGTAAGTGCTTGAAATGGTCGGGCACTCGTTCCATCTGTAACCTGTATTTTCAGTGGGAAGAGTGACCATGTCGACCGAAACCGTGACCGAAACCGTCAGTGATCTAAAATTGACCCCACCCGATCCGGTGCCGACGGTCGCACCCGCGCAGGCTGCGGGGTTGGTGCCGGTGACGGACGAGCAGAAATCGAAGCTCGAAGAACGTGTGGACGCCTTCATAGCCGACCTGATTGCGCAGGATGTCAACAGCCCCGAATTCGGCAAGCGCGTCGACCAGTTGACCAATATGGGTCGCAAGGAGATGCTTGATGCCGCGAACCAGTCGAACCGTTTCCTCGACAAACCGATCCGCCGCATGGACGAAAATTCAGGTGTAGGCGCCGATCTTGCCGAATTGCGCCGCGTGGTCGAGGATCTGGACCCTTCGAAAAAGGGCAATCTGATGACCAAGCGGAAGCTGTTCGGCATCATCCCCTTTGGCAGCAAGCTGCGCAACTATTTCGACAGCTACCAGAGTTCGCAAACGCATATCAGCTCGATTCTGGGTCGCCTCGGCAATGGCAAGGACGAGCTCTTGATGGATAACGCCGCGATCGACGTCGAGCGTCAGAATCTGTGGGTCGCCATGGGCAAGCTTGAACAGATGATCGTGATGTCGAAGCAACTCGATGCCAAGCTTGAGGAAAAGGCGGGTGAGCTTGAACTGTCCGACCCGGCGAAATCGCGCGCGATCAAGGAAAGCGCACTCTTCTATGTGCGCCAGCGGACGCAGGATTTGCTGACGCAGATGGCGGTGACGGTGCAGGGCTATCTGGCGCTTGATCTGGTCAAGAAGAATAATGTCGAGCTGGTCAAGGGCGTCGACCGCGCTTCGACCACAACGGTCGGCGCGCTTCGCACGGCGGTGACCGTGGCGCAGGCGATGACCAACCAGAAGCTGGTGCTAGACCAGATTACCGCGCTCAACACCACAACTGCAAATATCATCGACAGCACGGGCCAGTTGCTGCGCGACAACACCGCGCGTATCCATGAGCAGGCGGCGGCTTCGACCATCCCGCTGGAGACGCTGAGCCGTGCATTCCAGAATATCTATGACACGATGGATGCCATCGACACGTTCAAGCTGAAGGCGCTCGACAGCATGAAGCAGACGTCCGAAGCGCTTGAGAAGGAAGTCGAGAAATCCAAGGGCTATATCGCTCGTGCCGAGGGTCAGGCGCAGGCAGTGCAGTCGGCGCAGGACAGCGGTTTGCTGGCGCTGGAGGGGTGATGAGCCGCGCGTACCAAATCCTCCCCGGACCGGGGAGGTCGCAACTCGCAGGACTGACGAACGGGCACGTGCAGCTAGCGCGCGCGCTTGAAGGCGGGTGCCCCTCCACCATCTGGCTTCGCCAGATGGTCCCCCTCCCCGTGCCGGGGAGGATTTGATGAACAATCCCGCCTCCAACTCCGACGAAACCCTGACCAACGCTGCACGTGCGCTGCGCAATGTCCGTATGCCGCCTATCGGCACAAAATCGCAGGCGCTGCGTCGCGCTCATTTCTGGGGCAAGCTTAGCAAGGCCGCGCTCGCGGTCGGTATGGTGCTTATAGGTGCGGGCGTCATTGGCGCGATTATCGACGGCATCGGTTTCTGGGGTGTGATGATTACAGGCATTGTCGGCGCAGCCGTAGCCTATGTACTGATGCGCTATCCCGAAATGCCGATGCCGACCACCGAAAGCTTGCGGCAAACCGATTTGGCGACGCTGGCTGGAAAGACGGAAATCTGGCTGGAGGCACAGCGACCCGCCTTGCCGCCACCGGCGGTGACGGGGATGCAGGACATCGGCATCAGGCTGGACCAGCCTGCACCGCAACTGGAGACCCTGGACGGCAATGATCCGGCCCCGGCCGAAGTGGCGAAGCCGGGAGGGGAGGAT
>JACVCM010000146.1 GCA_016742125.1 Sphingomonadaceae bacterium
GTCGATTCCCGTACTGCAGCGGCATGGATGGTAGTCAGTCTTGCCAAGCGTGGGGGAGGTCTCGTCCAGATTGCAGAGCCTGATCCGGAGCATCTGGTCATCGGTGCACTTGTCCGAAACGGTTAGTACAGGCTGTCCTCAACGAGTTTTTAACCATATGGCGTCAAAGCTTCATGCGGACAAGACGGGGCCGCGTGCATGGACGATCTGCTGGAAGATTTTATCGCGGAGACCCGCGAAACGCTGGAAACGCTGACCAGTCAACTGGTTCAGTGGGAACAAAACCCTGAGGATCGCGCGCTAATCGATAGCGTTTTTCGGTTCGTGCATACCGTAAAGGGAAGTTGTGGTTTTCTGGAATTGCCAAGGCTGCTGCGCCTCAGCCACGCTGCCGAGGACGTTCTGAGTTCGGCACGCGAGGGCCATCTGAAGGCGTCGACGGAACTAGTGTCAGCCACATTGGCGGTGATCGATCGCATTGCGGTATTGACCGACGCTTTGGAGACCGGTGGCGCTGTTTTCGACGACGATAACGACCTGATCGATACGATGCTGGCATTTGTGCCGCTGAACCGAGATGCAACAGACGGTGACGATGTGCGACCTCTGGCCGAATTCGCTGAGGAGTTCGAACAAGACGAACGCGCTGCAAAAGGAAAAGCCCGAACGGTAAGGGTTTCGCTCAACCTCCTCGACAAGCTGATGAGCGGCGTGTCCGACATGGTTCTTGCCCGCAACGAGGTATCGCGCCAGCTCCGCAAGGCCGGTCTGAATTCCGAAATCGAGCATTCTTTCGGGCGGTTGTCGGCATCGGTCGCAGAAATGCGGGACGCAGTCGGCATGATGCGCATGCAGAATATCGACCGGCTGTTTTCTTCGCTACCCCGGTTGCTACGCGATATTTCACTCGAGCTGGACAAGGAGATCGAGCTCCGGATCGATGGCAGCGAGGTCGAGGTCGACCGCGAGATGGTCGAAGCACTGCGGGATCCGCTGACCCATATACTTCGAAACGCAGCGGACCACGGCATAGAGAGCGCGGATGAGCGACGCGCGGCTGGCAAAGACCCGATCGGCCATATCCGTATTGTGGCGCGCCAGTCCGGCAACCAGATATTGATCGAGATTATCGACGATGGTCGAGGTATAAATCTGGAGAAACTCGGCACGCGTGCGGTGGCAGCGAAAATTGTGACGGCGGCAGAGTGGCAGAAAATGTCCGAGCGCGCACAGCTCAATACTATTTTCACGCCAGGGCTTTCCACTGCCGACCATGTCACTTCGATTTCAGGCCGTGGCGTGGGCATGGACGTGGTGCGCACCAATTTGCAGGCGATCGGCGGAAGCATAGAATTGGAGAATTACGAAGGGCACGGTCTGAAAATGACATTGCGCCTTCCACTCACGTTGTCCATTATTGCCGGGCTTTCGGTCCGTGCCGGCGACCAGATATTCGGCATTTCACGCAGTTCCGTGGTTGAAATTCTCTCTGCCTCCAACGCAAATGTGAAGGTAGAGGAACTGGGCGGTCGCAAGATCGCTTCCATTCGCGGAGAACGTTACCCCTTCGCCCTGCTTGAGGATGTACTGCAAATCGGCTCGACGGACACGGCCGGTGAAGATAGCCGGACGTTCATTGTCATGCGGCCTGCAATTGGCTCTACCTTCGTGTTGGCGGTAACCAGTGTTATCGATAATGAGGAACTGGTGGTCAAACCCGGCGCCCCGCTGATCATGTCGACGGGTCTGTTTGCCGGCACTTCGCTTCCAGACAACGGCCGTCCGATGCTCCTCCTCGACGCAAGCGGACTTGCTGCAGCGATTGGCGTTGAGGCGATAGAACAGGCCGATGACGGCCATCGGGTCGATGAGGGCATGGTGGATTCGATCCGGAACCGTCCTTCTGCGCTGCTTTATGTGGCAGCCGACGGTCGCAAGCGCGCAATCCGCCTGTCGACCATAGATCGGATGGAAGACATTGAAGCATCACGCATACAGTTTATCGGCGGTCGCATGCGCGTCGCAGTCGAAGGCGGCCTGTTTGACGTGTGCGACATGGATTCCAGGCCAACGCCTGGGTTTGTGAAGATGTTGCGGCTGACCGACGGAGAATCGATCAGATATCTGGTTGTGGACGACGTGCTCGACATTTTTGCGATCGAGGGAGAGATTGTTCCCAGCGCGCAACCCGAGTTGCACGAAGGCATTATCGACGCCTTTGGCGAACCGGTCGAACTGGTAAATGTATTCCGGTATTTCGAAGGTTTCGATGTCCGTTCCGGCGATGCGAGCAAGGCACCGCTATGTTACATCGACTGCACCGCAGATTCGCATTGGGAACGCGGAATACTTGCACCATTGCTGTCGGCATCGGGCTATAATGTCAGCTTCGACCCCGCTGACCAAATGTCAGCGGCGGTTGTGCTCCATCGCGACGCATTGCGGGCGAGCGAGAGCTCCAATGACCCCAGAGCGCTTCATCTTCGCGACACAAGCCATGTCACGCTCAATGCGGTACCGAGCATATATCGCTATGACCGCGTGGGACTTATTTCGGCGATCGAGCACAAACTGGCGGGGAGGGGCTGACATGGATTCCTTATATCTTATTGCGCATCTTAACGGGGCGTGCGTGGGGATCGACAGCAGCGCGATCGAATCGATCGTGCATGTCCAGGACGTGGTGCCGGTTCCAAGATGCGACCCGTCGATTGCGGGGCTTTTTGCCCTGCGCAGCCGGGTGCTGACACTCGTCGACACGCAATATCTGGTTACCGGTATACGCAAGCAGGTTGAAAAGGGTGCACTCGCAGTTGTGGTGGAAATTGCAGGCCATCAATATGGGTTGCTTGTAGACCGGGTGGAAGACGTCGTTTCCATCCTGCCCGGTCAGATAGAAGACAGGGTCAAGCCGGCCGCCGAATGGGCTGCACTGGCAAAATGTACGGCTTCTGTAGATGGCCGACTGGTGATGCTCCTTGATCCGGAATCGCTCGTGCAAGGGCAAATAAGCCTTGCGGCGTGAATTTTTCCTGCTTCGCAATGCCTTATTAACGGGTCGATAATACAGGCCGGATAAAGTCGCAGGTGGACCAAGATTAAGGTGGATCGGACATGAAATCCTGTTTGATAGTTGATGACAGCAAGGTGATCCGGAAGGTAGCCCGGCATATATTGGAAACCATGGAATTCGATGTTTCCGAGGCCTCGGACGGCAAGGAAGCTCTGGATCATGTCGCAACAACCGCTCCGGACGTCATCCTGCTCGACTGGAACATGCCGGTAATGAGCGGTATGGACTTCCTTCGTGCCTATCGCTCCACCGTCAATGCGCCTTCTGCAAAGGTTATCTTTTGCACGACCGAAAACGGCATTGGACATATACAGGCCGCAATAGATGCCGGGGCGGATGAATATGTCATGAAACCCTTTGACCGGGAGACGCTGGAAGCCAAGCTCCAGATCGTTGGCTGCATCTAAGCGCTTTTCCCGGTGATGCACGCCCTCCAACCGCGAGCGGACAATAGTCCAAAATCGCGACGCGCGCCCATCCGGGTCATGCTGGTCGACGACAGCATCGTCGCGCGGTCGATTTTCGGACGGGTGCTGGGTTCGCACGACGAAATCGACATCGTCTGCGAGGCTGAAGACAGCGAAACGGCGTTGCGGGAGTTGGAAACCAACGAAGTCGATATCATTCTGCTTGATATCGAGATGCCCAAAAGATCCGGCCTTGAGGCGCTGCCAGATATTCAAGCCAGATCGCGCGGTGCTCGAATATTGGTGGTGTCGTCCTTTGCCGAAGAAAATGGCCCGGCGGCGATCCAGGCGCTTTCCCTGGGAGCGTGCGATACGCTTGCCAAGCCAGGTCGGTCGGGCTTTTCCGGCCGCTTTTCCGAAATACTCATCGACAAGGTCGTCCGGTTGGGCCGCTCCTCTCGGCAGCGCAGTGATGCAGCATATGCTGTGCGAAAGGCGGTGGATTGCAAGGCGATAGCTAGGCCAAGCTGCATTGCGATAGGGTCGTCCACCGGCGGAATACCCGCGATATATGAGATTATCGGCAATCTCGATCCCTCTTTCGAAGGCCCGATATTCATTACCCAACATCTTCCAGAAGCATTTATGGCTTTCTTTGCGAACCAGCTTGGCGGATTAACCAGCCGCATCGTCAAAGTCGCCGAAGCCGGGGAGCCGGTACGCGATA
>JACVCM010000045.1 GCA_016742125.1 Sphingomonadaceae bacterium
GCTGGCAGCACCTGTGGCCACGCTCGGCAGCGCTCGCATCACGACGGGCGCGGCGCGCTGCGCAAATTGGCCGACGCCGCGCGCCGCATTCTGGAGTCCCCGCCCGATATCGTCGAACAGCCCTTCGACATCTTCGGCGGTCGCATGCTGCCCGTAAACCGAGCGGACCAGATCATTCAGCTGCTGTGGCGGCAGGTTCGCATATTGCGGCGCAAGACTGGCACGTAACAATGGATAGTCAGACATTTATGCTCTCCATCAATTGGTCGAAGTGGATTTCATATGGGATTGGGTGAAAAGGCGCAGAGCGCCGAGGCGCCTCATGCCGCGCCAATAATTTGTTGGAGTTGCTGGCAGAGCCGTTCGAGCCCCTCGAAAGCAGCAGCGCGGCCCCGGCTGAGGTCACGAACAGAGCCACGCAGGACGGTCGAGCCGTCGTCGCGCCGTTCCTGCCAGCAACGGATGACAATCGTCTTGGCGCGCGCCGGCGATCCGCCGAGATCGATTGCGTCTTCAGGTTGAACCCGGTCATCCAATGTCCTCCTCCGGACCTTCGGGCTGCTGGAAAGCAGCGAGTCGCGGGAAAGTTGACCCTGCTTCGTCACCGCGGCGTCACACGGGTATCACCGATCTATCACACAGGGTTATCATATTGATATTACATGATAGATTTTCGCTCTCCGACAAAGTTTCGGGCGAAACGGCTACCGGAAACCGGGGTTTCAGGCCGGAAGTTGGCCGAGCGCCTCATCAATGATTGCAACCGCCGCGAACATTTGCGCACGGGCCTGCAGGAGCATATTGCGGCTCGAACTTACAGACGGGCGGGGCGTTTCGGGAGTGGACGCAATGCGTCCGATGACGTCGGTGGTCTCGCGCATCGGGCGCACCGCCAGTTCGGTGGACAGCAGCTTCTCAAGCTCGTGATATTGCTGGATGGCGAGTGCCCTGTTGCCGCACGCGGCATAGGCTTGGATCAGCAGTCGCTGGGCGTCTTCACGCAACGGCTCGACCGCGCAGAGTGACCGGGTGATTTCAAGCGTTTCGCGCCATTCGTCATGCTGGGCGTGTGCGAAAGCCAGTTGAAAACTTGCATCGAGAAACACCGCGCGCAGCCGCTCGCGTTCGATCAGAACCATGTCGTTGTCGAAACGGGCAACAAACTCCCCCCGGTATAGTTTAAGGCTGCGCCAAAGCTTGTGCCGGTTCACCGCAAAATTCAGCCAGAAAGGATCAGCAAGGGCGCGTTGCGCCCGCTGCTCCAGCACGAGCGCATCGATCCACACGCGTGAACCCATCGTCAGCCCGACCTTGTCACCAACCGTTTCCAGAAGCCCCGATATGCACGGCAATCGCTGCTTCAGGCGCCAAAGCATGGTTGCCAGGCAATGGCGGCCAGCTTCCTCGTCGCTGTCCGGCCACAACGTGGTGACGAGACGCGAACGGCTGACCGAGCGCTGGGACGATGACAGCAGACAAGCGAGAAGCGCCCACGCCATTTCGGGCAACTGAAACGGCCTGCCGTCGACAGACAGCATAGGCTCGTCACCCAGAACGTGAATCCTCCAATTCGACATCGCGGTTGTGGCCTTGACCCTAGACAAACTGCGAACCCGAAAAAGGTTGGATATGCTTTTGATTGGGCGATTTCGGTTGCGACTCGGTCCGACGGTGCCAAGGTGAATATTACCGGAAAGCGGCCTTGGCGCAAGGCAGGCACCCGGCTTTAATTTCATTTTAAATCATTGTGTTAATACATTTTTTTGGTGAATCGGGCGTTAATCAAGCCGACCCGGGCAGCGCGAAGACCGATCGCCTTGCGGGTTCAGCGCTAACGGTTTTGCTGTTTGCCATTTTAAGAGTGATGGTAGCGAAGGAGGGACTTGAACCCCCGACCTATGGATTATGATTCCACCGCTCTAACCAGCTGAGCTACTTCGCCGTACCAGGTGCGATTCCCGCGTCTGGCGGGAGGCAAGGCGGCGCTATAGGCGCGGGTTCTGGAGGGGTCAAGGGGTTCGGCCACGGAATTTCCACGATCCGATATGCTCCCACGGACCACCGCGATAATAGTGCGCGGCGAGGCCTGAAATGGCGAGCTTGCGGGGTTTGAAGGTCGCTGAGAGCTGGGCGTGGACGGCCCTGGCTGTCGCTGGTTCAACCTTGTTCTGCACCGTGATGTGCAGTCGCGGTCGCGCCTGGTCCTGCGGTGTCAGGAGACCGTAAAACTGCTGCGCCAGCTCATCACGGATCGACAAGAGTTCATGGCTGTCCACCCGGTAGGCAACGCCCCTCCCCAGCATCATTATCTCCGTCAAATGCGCGATGGGCGGCGGACTTTCGGCCGTTAGCACCGCCAGCCGCGATTTGATTTCAGCCAGGTAGCCCGGGGGCAGATGGTGGAACAGCGTGATGTGCGCGTCGAGGAAATTGCGCTCCGGCGGAAAATGCAGCGTGCGCAGCGCATTCGCCCACTCCTGGTCGGCCTTGCCCATTTCGGCGGTGATGATGATGGGGTCGGTCATGGTGCGTCAACACTAACACAAAGGCGCACGGCCAACTCCAACTCTTCGTCATCCTGAAACAGGTTCAGGATGACGATCCTATGGACACAAAAAAGCCGCCCCGATTTCCCGGGGCGGCTATTTGTTCATCGCGGACGAAAAACCTAGGCGTCGTCGCCAGAATCGGCGGACAGGCCGCCTTCGGCCTCCGCAGCGGCCTTGGCGGCGGCCTGTTCCTCACGGCGCTTTGCATTGGCTTCGGCTTCGGCGGCTTCGGCAGCGTCAGCAGCGGCTTCAGCTTCGATCTGCGCTTCGATGGCTTCAGCAGCGATCTCGGCCTGCTCCGCTTCGAACATCTGGTCGAGGACGTTGATGCCATCCTTCTGCAGTTCGGCTTCGTCGTCCGAACGGGCAACATTGACCTGCACGTTGACCGAAACTTCGGGGTGCAGCACGACGCGGACGTCGAACAGGCCCAGCGTCTTGATCGGGCGTTCGAGCACGATCATCGACTTGGCAACTTTCGCACCCTGTGCATTCAGACCGTCGACAATATCCTTGACCGACACCGAACCATAAAGCTGGCCCGTCTGCGATGCAGCGCGGATAAGGACGATTTGCTTGCCTTCGACATCACCCGACGCCTTTTCGGCATCGGCACGACGCGACGCATTGTCGGCTTCGATCTTGGCGCGGTTAGCTTCGAAAACCTTGCGGTTGGCGTCGTTGGCACGAAGCGCCTTCTTGTTCGGCAGCAGGAAGTTACGGGCATAGCCGTCCTTCACGGTAACGACATCGCCGATAGCGCCCAGCTTTTCAACGCGTTCGAGAAGTATGATTTCCATGGGTCGGCTCCTTACTTCACGATGTACGGCAGAAGACCGATGTGACGGGCACGCTTGATAGCCTGGCCCAGTTCACGCTGCTTCTTTGCCGACACGGCGGTGATGCGCGACGGGACGATCTTGCCGCGCTCCGAAATGTAACCCTGAAGCAGGCGTACATCTTTATAATCGATTTTCGGCGCGTCTTTACCCTGGAACGGGCACGACTTGCGGCGACGGAAAAACGGACGTGCCATGGTTTATGCCTCCACTTCTGCGTTACGGGGGGCGCGGTCGCCACGGGGCGCGCCACGATCACGGTCGCCACCGCCAAAGCCGCCACGATCCGAGCGCTCACCGCGTTCCGGACGATCGCTCTTGCGCATCATAACCGACGGGCCCTTTTCATGCTCGTCGACACGGATGGTCATGTAACGGATCACGTCCTCGTTCATGCGCGTCTGACGCTCAAGCTCGGCAATCGTGTCGCCCGAAGCATCGATGTCGAGCATCACGAAATGCGCTTTGCGGTTCTTCTGAATTTTGTAGGTCAATGTGCGAAGACCCCAAGTTTCGGTCTTCACGACCTTGCCCTTGTTATCTTCGACAATCTTGGTGGCAGCTTCTGCCAACGCATCCACCTGAGCCTGGCTCAAGTCCTGACGCGCCAAAAATACATGCTCGTACAGCGGCATGGGCGGTTCCTTGTTCTGGCCGATCGCTGACGCAGCACCATGCATACGCCCCTCCGGCTTTCTTCGATTCCCTGCAAGGGAGCGCGGCCCTTAAGGGGAAGTTGGCGGAAAGGCAAGAAAAAGCGTTCAGATCGCCACACACACCCGGTCGCGACCGCTATTCTTGGCCTCATAGAGCGCCTGGTCGGCGCGGGCCAGTAGTGCGGTGCTGCTTTCGCCGCTGTGCAGCTGCGCAACGCCGGCGGAAAGTGTGACTTCGCCGATGGGCAGCATCGTATCCTTTGCGACCAGGCGCTTGGCGGACATGCGCAGGCGGATCTGGTCGATGGTCGCGACGGACCCTGATGCGGACATTTGTTCGAAAACCAGCGCAAATTCCTCTCCGCCGTGCCGGGCCACATGTACCTTGGCGCTCGATGCCTTGTTCAGGATTTCGGCGACATGATGGATAACGCGGTCGCCGGTCGCGTGACCGTGCGTGTCATTGATGCGCTTGAAAAAATCGATATCGCAAAAGGCGACCGACAGCGGCTGACCTGAATGGTCGGCATTGTCGATGGCTCCCTTCAGACAGGCTTCGAAGGCTCGCCGATTGGGCAGGTTGGTCAGCGGGTCGCTCAGCGCCTGCTTTTGTGTCTGCGCCAGACGGCTGCGCAATTGCGAGATCGCCTTGCTGCGCGCCTTCAGCTGCCCCTCGGCCTGTGCAGCGCGTTCGATCATTTCTGCGGTGAGGTTCTGGAGCTTGCGGATCTGCGCCGCCTGATCCGCGTCGCTACCCCCGCCCTTGATGAACACAGCCGCCGATTCGCCCAGTGCATCGCCGAATTCGGCCACCTGACGACCCGACCGGTCGGTCAAGGCAGCCGCCTCGTTCATCTTTTCGCGGGCGTCATCGACCATCGATTGCAGTTCCCTTTCGCTGATGGCGGTCCTGATCCGGTCGAGCAGGTCGGCTGCCTGAGCGGGATCGATGCCACCATGTTCGAGCATGCAGGTTTCGACCATGGCCCGCTGCGATGCGGAGGCGCAGGTAAGATAGTGCCAGGCCAGTTCATAATGGTCGGGTATAGGATCGAGTCCGCTATGCGCCAGAAAGTCGAACAATTGTTCGATCAAAGCCGCATGCCGCAGCATGAACCGGTCTTCGCGGCTAAGGGTCCGGCGCAAATGCGGTTTGTGTGGCCCGTCGCCGTTACGACCGAAAATCCGCGCGAGAAATGTCGGTTTCACCAGCGTGGGCGGGACGTCGAATTCTTTGGACATATAGCTCATGCCCGTAACAAACGGTTGCCAACGCCGGAGTTTAAGCGGCCCGAATTGCCGACAATATACCGGTGGCAAATGCGCTCAACGTATCGTCCCTGGCGCCCATGATAACAATCCGGTCGCCCGGCTGCGCCAGTTCCGCAATCCGCAGTCCGCAATCTTCGCGCGAGGGAATATGCTCGGCCCGCCCGCCAGCAGCCACCACTGCGTCGGCCATGCTTGCGCTGCCCATGCTCTTGTCGACCGTGCCGCCGAAATATACGGGATCGCACAGGATCAGGCGGTCGTTGGCGCCCAGACGAGTCGCGAAGACCTCAGCCAACTCCTTGCCCATCATGCGGATCGGGCCGTAGCCATGGGGCTGGAAAAAGGCGATGATTCGGCCGGGGAACGCCTTCAGCGTATCGAGCGTCGCAGCGACTTTTTCCGGGTTATGGCCGAAATCGTCGATGACGGTGATACCTTTGACCTCGCCGACAATGTCGAAACGGCGGGCGAGGCCCTTGAACCCCTCAATAGAGCGCGCCGCTTCGGCCAACGGCACGCCGATGGCAAGTGCAGCTGCAATAGCCGCAAGCGCGTTGGCGATATTGTGGCGTCCGGGAACCTGGAGACTGACGGGACAGTCCGCGAGGGACAGGCCATGTACTTTCGCCAAAGACTCCGAAATGTGAAGCGTGAAGTGGCTGCCCAGCGGCAGGTCGGCGATGTCCGACGCCATGACGTCCGCTTTCGACATCCCGAAGCTGATCGACTGGTCAAGCTTGAGCGAAGATATCAGCGTCACCGTTTCGGTATCGTCGGCATTCCAGACAACGTGCTTTGCCTTCTGCGCAAAATCGCCAAACAATGCGCGCAACTCTTCAAGGCTTTTGTGGTCGAGGCTGACATTGTTGAGCACAGCGACTTCCGGCATGAACAGCGCGATGGAACCATCGCTTTCATCGACCTCCGAGACGAAAACATCTCCCTGCCCTACCCGCGCACTGGCAAAAAGGGCGCCATCTGCGACGAAGTTCTTCATCACAGCGCCGTTCATGATCGTGGGGTCAAGCCCGGCGTTCGCCAATATCCAGCCGATCATCCCTGTAACGGTCGATTTGCCGCTGGTCCCTCCGACCGCGACACTGCGCGGCGAGGCATTGAACAGTTCCGCCAGCAGCTCGGCCCGCGTCATGCGGGCGCATCCCAGCGCATTCGCCTTGGCGACATCGGGCACGCTATCCTCGATAGCGGCAGAGGCGACGAGGATCTGATCGCCGCTGACAAGCCCGCTGCCATCCTGCGCGAACAGCTCGATGCCCAGACTTTGCAGCCATTCGAATTTTGCACCCAATCGTCCCTGGTCGAGCGCGCGGTCCGACCCTGCAACGATTGCGCCCCGCTCCACCAATATATTTGCCAGCGGCAACATCCCCGACCCACCGATGCCGCAGAAGAAATAGGATTTGTTTTTGTGCATGGGGGGCGGTTATTGGGTAGTGAGAGTTTTGGCAATGGGATGCGCCGCGCGTCATAGCCAAAACCCCGTCACCCCAGCGAAGGCTAGGGCCTATCTCGCCTTATGGTTTAGTGATGGGCACCAGCCTCCGCTGGTGCGACGAACGAGGGAGCTAGGCTTAGATTATGCGTATCGGTATTTGCGCGCCCTCAACCCCGTTCACCCGCGAGGATACCGACCGGGTCATCTCGCTTGCCACCGCCACCCATCCCAACGCCGAACTTGTCTTCCACGACCAATGCTTCGCCGAAAGCGGACATTTTGCCGGAGCCGACGCACAGCGGCTGGATGCGTTTGTCGATCTCGCCAACGATCCTGCGTTCGACGCCATCTGGTTCGTGCGCGGCGGCTATGGTGCATGTCGCATCGCTGAAGATGCGGTTGGCAGACTTAAGGCGGCGGCACGCGACAAGCTTTACATGGGGTATAGCGACGCCGGCAATTTGCTCGGCTGCCTCTATCGCAACGGCATTGGCCGTGTGGTGCACGGACCGATGCCAACCGATATCAGACGCGAAGGGGGAGAGGCAGCATTGCAGCGCGCACTCGACTGGATGGTCGACGCCAGCCCGGCATCGCTTGAGCCAGACATACAGGCAGGTGAACGCTACGCCGCATTCAACCTGATGACGCTGGCGATGATGACGGGAACGCCGCTAATGCCCGACCTTGGAGGCCATATCCTGATGGTCGAGGAAGTCAGCGAATATCTCTACGGCTTCGACCGCGCTTTCTTCCACGTCACCAGCCACTTAAAACATGCGGGCCTGGCAGGTCTGCGCCTTGGGCGCGTCAGCGATGTCCCCGACAACGACCGCCCCTTCGGCGAAAGCGCGGAGGAAATTGCCAGACGCTGGTGCCGGAAAAACGGGATCGCCTATCTCGGCCGTGCCGATATCGGCCATGATGCCGACAACAAAATCGTGCCGTTCGGACTTGCAACAACGAGCGCCGCGCCATAGGCGTTCGCGGCAGCAAGCAAGAAGGAGCAACCATGCGCGCATTCATCTTTCCGGGACAGGGCAGTCAGGCCGTGGGGATGGGCAAAACACTTGCCGAAGCAAGTGCCACCGCGCGTGAGGTTTTCGAGGAAGTCGACCATGCGCTGGGTCAGCATCTTTTCAAGCTGATGTGCGACGGGCCCGAGGGCGATCTCACGCTGACCGAGAATGCCCAGCCCGCCATCATGGCAAATGCGATCGCGACGTTGCGCGTGCTGGAGAAAGAAGGGGGCGTCAGGCTGGCCGAAAGATGCCATTTTGTCGCCGGACACAGCCTTGGCGAGTATACTGCGTTGTGCGCCGCTGGTGCCCTGCCCCTGGCCGTGACGGCGTCGTTGCTCAAGCTGCGCGGACGCGCGATGCAGGCGGCGGTACCGGTCGGTATCGGCGCAATGGCGGCATTGCTCGGCGCGGATATCGAGAAGGCCGAAGCGCTCGCCGCTGCCGCTGCACAAGGCGAAACCTGCACCGTCGCCAACGACAATGATCCGTCGCAGGTCGTCATTTCGGGCCATAAGGGCGCAATCGACCGCGCCGTTGAACTGGTGAAGGACCATGGCATCAAACGTGGCATATTGCTCCCTGTGTCCGCCCCTTTCCACTGCCCCCTCATGCAGCCGGCCGCCGACGAAATGGACTCCGCGCTCTCAGCCACCACGATCCACGCACCACTGGTTCCGCTCTACGCCAACGTCACCGCCGCACCGGTTGCCGATCCGCACCTGATCGCGGCGCAGCTCGTCGAGCAGGTAACCGGCCGCGTCCGCTGGCGTGAAAGCGCCATCGCCATGGCCGAGGCGGGCGTCACCCATTTCGCCGAATTCGGCGGCAAGGTGCTCTCGCCAATGGTAAAACGCAGCGCGGGTGAGGATGTCACAACCACCAGCGTCATTTCGATGGACGATATCGAGGCTTTGTTGAAGGAAATCTGATGTTCGATCTCACAGGCATGACCGCCCTAGTCACCGGCGCTTCGGGCGGCATCGGTTCAGCCATCTGCCAGGCATTGGCCGCGCAAGGTGCGCGGCTTGCGGTGTCCGGTTCCAATGTTGACAAGCTGGAGGCGTTCCGTACCTCACTCGGCGGCGATCATGTCGCGGTGCCGTGCAATCTCGGCGACAAGGACAGTGTCGAGGCGCTGGTTCCGGCCGCACTCGACAAGCTGGGACAGATCGACATCCTGGTCAACAATGCCGGGGTAACGCGCGACAACCTGACGATGCGAATGAAGGATGAGGAATGGGATGAAGTCATCCGCATCAACCTCGAAGCCGCGTTCCGCCTGATGCGCGCGGCAACCAAACCGATGATGAAGGCCCGCTTCGGCCGCATCATTACAATCACCAGCGTCGTCGGCACGACCGGAAATCCCGGGCAGGCCAATTATGCCGCGTCGAAGGGCGGCCTGACGGCCATGACCAAGGCAATCGCGCAGGAACTGGCCAGCCGCAATGTGACCGCCAACTGCGTCGCGCCGGGCTTCATTGCCACTGCCATGACGGATACGCTGCCCGAGGCGCAGAAAGAGGCGCTGAACGCCCGTATCCCGATGGGCCGTATGGGCGAAGGTGCCGATATCGGTGCTGCGGTCGCCTATCTGGCTTCGAGAGAGGCTGGCTATGTCACGGGCCAGACAATCCACGTCAACGGGGGCATGGCGATGCTTTGAAGCTTGGCCCTTGCCAGCGGCCAATCTGGACATTAGGGCGAATCCTGAAATTCATCATCCCAAGCGATAAGGGGCAAAAAAATGAGTGATACCGCGGACCGGGTCAAGAAAATCGTTGTCGAACATCTCGGCGTTGAAGCCGACAAGGTAACCGAATCGGCCAGCTTCATCGACGATCTGGGCGCAGACAGCCTCGATATTGTGGAACTCGTCATGGCGTTCGAAGAAGAGTTCAACGTCGAAATCCCCGACGATGCGGCTGAGAAGATTTCGACCGTCAAGGATGCGATCGACTTCATCAACAGCAACAGCTAAGCCGTCGCGCGCAGCATTGCGCTGATGTACTGAGTTTCAAACGGCTTTCCGGCCAGCGTCAGAAGCGCTCCAGTCGGAAAGCCGTTTGCTTTTTCAAAGACAATGGCGGTAATGAACCGCAGGAATTTGAGGATCTGGAGATAGCTTTATGCGTCGTGTCGTGGTCACCGGACTGGGTCTGGTTACGCCGTTGGGGGCGGACGTCGAAACCACCTGGGCGAACCTGATTGCTGCCAAATCGGGCGCTGGCCGGATTACCCGCTTCGACACCGAAGCGCAGGGACAGAAGTGTCACATTGCCTGCGAGGTAAAGCCAAAGGACCATCCCTGGGGTTTTGACCCCGACAAGCGCGTCGATCACAAGATCCAGCGTCAGGTCGATCCGTTCATCATTTACGGCATCGATGCCGCCGGACAGGCACTGGAAGACGCCGGCCTGACCGAAATGAGCGAAGAGGACAGGCTGCGCACCGGTTGCTCGATCGGTTCGGGCATCGGCGGCTTGCCGGGCATCGAAGAGGAATCGGTCAACCTGCACGAACGCGGTCCAGGCCGGGTTTCGCCGCATTTCGTCCACGGCCGCCTCATCAACCTCATCACCGGTCAGGTGCAGATCAAATATGGCCTGAAAGGCCCCAACCACGCAGTCGTCACCGCTTGCTCAACCGGGGCGCACTCGATTGGCGATGCCGCCCGCATGATCCGCGACGATGATGCCGACATCATGCTGGCGGGTGGGGCGGAGAGCACTATCAACCCCCTGGGCATTGCCGGTTTCGCGCAAGCGCGCGCGCTCAACATGAGCTATAACGACCGGCCCGAGCAAGCCAGCCGCCCCTATGACAAGGACCGCGACGGTTTTGTGATGGGCGAAGGCGCAGGCGTAGTGGTGCTCGAGGAATATGAACATGCCAAGGCGCGCGGTGCAAAAATCTATGCCGAAGTTGTCGGCTATGGCCTGTCGGGCGACGCCTATCATGTGACCGCTCCGCATCCGGACGGCGACGGCGCTTATCGCTCGATGGAAATGGCGCTGAAAAAGGCCGGGATGACGCCCGCCGATATCGATTATATTAACGCCCACGGCACATCGACGATGGCTGACACGATCGAGCTTGGCGCGGTCAAACGTCTGTTCGGCAACGAAATCGCGAACGTATCGATGAGCAGCACCAAATCCGCCATCGGCCATCTGCTCGGCGGCGCAGGCGCAGTGGAGGCGATATTCTGCATCCTCGCCATCCGCGACCAGATCGTCCCGCCGACGCTCAATCTCGACAATCCCGACGAAGGCACGGAGGGCGTAGACCTGGTGCCGCATGTCGCCAGGAAGCGCGAAGTGAAGGCCGTGCTGAACAACAGTTTCGGTTTTGGGGGCACCAATGCGAGTTTGATTATGAAGGCGGTGGATTGAGCATGACTCTCGTGAGTTGGCTAAAAGTTGCGCCAACAAACCTCCCTCATTCCCGCGAAAGCGGGAATTTTAAGCCGCCAACCGCAGTCTTCTCAGCCCGAGATTCCCGCCTTTGCGGGAATGACGAGGGTGTGTGATGGCGGCAAAGTCAAAATCCAACCCGGCCCGCAACGTCGCCAAATATGCAATTATCGCTGCGGCTCTGCTCCTCGCGCTGATCGCAGGCAATTTCATCTATGGCTGGACCGCTGACGGCCCGCTGGCCCGCGAAACCACAGTGGTCATCAAACCCGGCTCCAGCATCACATCTGCCGCCAAACAGCTGGAAGATGCAGGTATCGTCAAATCTGCCGACGCCTTCGTCAACCGCGCAAAGATATTCGGCGCGAGCAGCACGATCAAGGCGGGCGAGTTCGTGATCCCGGCGCGTGCTTCCAATTCCGATGTGCTTTCCATCCTGACCGGCGGCAAGACGGTGCAGCGCATGGTGACCATCCCTGAAGGAATGCCTTCGATCATGGTCTACGAACGGTTGATGGCGAACGCATTGCTCACCGGCAGTATCCCCATCCCGGCGGAAGCCTCGGTCATGCCGGACTCTTATGCGTTCGAGAAAAACGAACCGCGCGCCGCCGTGCTGAAGCGGATGCAGGATGCCATGACCAGGACAATGGCCGAACTCTGGCCGAAACGCAGCCCGAATGCGGTCGTCAAAACCCCGCAGGAGGCACTGACGCTGGCCTCGATCGTAGAGAAGGAAACCTCGCTCAAAACCGAACTGCGTCTTGTGGCCGGGGTCTATTCAAACAGGTTGCGCCAAGGCATGATGCTGCAGGCCGACCCCACGATCATCTACCCCATCACCAAGGGCAAACCGCTCGGCCGCCGCATCCGCCAGTCCGAGATCGCCGACGTCAACGATTATAACACCTATGCGATGGTGGGCCTCCCCAAGGGTCCCATAGCCAACCCTTCGCGCGCCGCCATCGAGGCCGTGCTGAACCCGCAAGAGACCAAAGCGCTGTTCTTTGTAGCCGACGGCAAGGGTGGCCATGTGTTTGCCGACACGCTGCAGGAACATAATGCCAATGTCGAAAAATGGTACGCGATCCGGCGCGAGCGCGGAGAGATGTGAGGGCTGTTGAGTGTCCACCCCCTCTCTCCTTTAGGGGAGAGGAGCGAGACTTGGCAGCTTGTCTGCCTAGTCGCAGCGGAGAGGGGTTCGACGGTAAGGTTTGTGCGCGGCCTCCCCCTCTCCACTACGCCTAAGCGCCTTTGGCGCTAAGGCTTCGTACCTCTCCCCTGAAGGAGAGAGGGGGTTCTGTCCCCGTGCCGATAGCGATAGGCTTGCAATGTAGGATTTGCCCCGTCAGACTCGACCGGCAAATCGCTATTCGCCCAGAGGCTGTAAGGGCACGCAACCAGCCATGATGCACATTTGCTATAAGGTGACATAAGGTAACAGATGGGGTGGGGGTATGATGTGACCCTTTGTTACCTTAGCGCGCGTTTTCTGCAGTTTCAGGTGCAATCTTACTGTCACTTTTCGTGCCTCCCGCCCCTCTCCCTTGACGGGAGAGGAAATGCAGATTTGGCAGCTTCCTGCCTAATCGGAGTTGGAGAGGGTGCCGGAGGGATTTGCCTCGCATTAAAAGTCGCAGCCCCCTCACAAGACTTGCTATTCAAAAATTCACCGCGAACTTGCCACCTGCAGCGATTTGCCGGTGGCGACCGCCGCAAGCGCCTGCTCCTTCGCCGCGGCACGGCACGCACGTTCGGCGCGGATCATTGCCGGGCTTTGGCTGACAGCTTCGCTGGCGCACAAGGTCCGGGCCGCGCGGTCGATGCGCATTGCCATCACCTTCTGCCCCTTCGCAGTGGCAAGGTCGAGATCGCCGATGTCGACACCGATAGATGGCTGGGCATGGGCCGCGACCGATCCGGCAAGGGCGACGGCGGCGATGATTTTTCCGAATGCGTTCATTGTATTCACTCCTCATCTGAGCCGGAGGAACCATTCGTCCGGCGATAGGGAGCAGATGCGACGAGGCGCCATCGTGCGCTTCGCCGGTTTGAAATGCGACTAGCCGGTTTTGGAATTGCCGACGCCCGCCGATTTCGAACGGCCTCGCCGATTCCGGAAAAATCAGGGTTCGGCGATGTTGAACGGACCAGGCATCGGATCGAGTGCCGCCTGAAGTGCCTCCACCGCCGCACGGTCGCCTTCGACCTTCAACCCCGCGCCTTCAAGTTGCGCCAGCGGCATTTTGAGGAAGAGCAGCGCGAGGAAAAGCTGGCGCGGGCCGCTTAGCGTCACCGTCGGCGCCCTATGGGCGGTGCCCATCTCGCTGAACATCACTGCATTGCCAATGCTGACCCTCGCCGTCTCGTTCCGGTCGGAAAAGACGAGGTTGATCGCCAGTGCCTTGTCGCCGATCTTCGCCGGATCGAGCCTTGTCGCCACCGAATCGAGCAGCAACCCTGTGGGTATCGCCGAAATCATGTCGATGCTCTGTGTGGTGATACTCGCCTTCACGCCTTCGCGCAGGTCGCGGGCCGCAGACAGGAACATGTTCCGCCAGATGGCCGATTCCGCCTGATAGCCCTGCTGTTCATAGCTGTCGGCGAGCAGCGAACGTCCTTCGGCATTTTTTGGGTCGGCAAAAACCAGGCTGTTGAGAAGGTCCGAGGACCAGCGATAATCGCCCGCCGCCATAGCCTTTTTGGCTTCCGCCAGCACCTTGCCCGCGCCGCCCATCGCCGCGACCAGTTTGGCCGAACGCACCTCGGGCGGATGCGGATTGAGGTTGGCCGGAACCGCATCATACCAGCCGAGATAATATTGATAGATGGCCTTCGAATTGTGGCTGTAGGTGCCGTAATAGCCTTTGTTGAACCACTGGTTGGCGATGGCAGGCGGAGCCTTCAGCGCTTCGGCAATTTCTGCCTGCGTCATACCCTTGTTCATCATCCGCACCGTCTGGTCGTGCAGATAACGATAATTGTCGCGCTGTCCGATCAGCCATCCCTTGACCTCGGCCTGCCCGAAGCGCGGCCAGCAATGGCTGGAGGCAATGGTATCGCTGCGGTCGCCATAGAGGTTGGCGGCCTCATTGAGGAACCCCGCCCAGGCATGGGCATCGCGGACCTTGGCTCCACGCGGGGTCAGGATATTGTGCAGCGAGCAGGTCGCGATCTCGGCCGCCAGGAAGGTTTTCGACATCGGGACATAAACATTCATTTCGGCCGGCGCCTCTGTTTCAGGCACCATCTGGAATTCGAGCGCGACGCCATCGACTTCACGCACTTCACCGGTTTGGCGGATCTCGATGGTCGGTGCGATTAGGGTGATATCCCCGCCCGCAACGCCCATGCCGATGCCGCTGCCCATCTGCCCCTGCGGCCCCGGCGTAAGGTTCCCGCCAAACTGGTAGTTGGCCCTTCGCCCCATCGCTGATCCCGCGATGACATTTTCGGACGCGGTTTCAGCCATGAAATGTTCGGGCGCGATGATGGCAACCTTGCCTGCCCGGACATCAGCTTCATCTACCACGCCGCGCACCCCGCCGAAATGATCGCCGTGGCTGTGGCTATAAATGACCGCTGTGACGGGCCGCTGGCCAAGCTTGTCGTTGACCAGCCGCAACGCCGCGGCCGCGGTATCGCGGGTCGTCAGCGGATCGATCAATATCCAGCCGGTCTTGCCCTTGATGATCGTCATGTTCGACACATCGAACCCGCGCACCTGCCACATATTGTCGGACAGTGCGTACAGACCATGCTTGCGCAGCAGCGTCATATGCCGCCACAGGCTGGGATTGACCGTATCCGGCGCCTTGCCATCCATCCAGCCATAGGCATCGAGGTTCCAGACGGGCCGGCCATCTCTGGTTTTGATGACTGGATCGGCCAAGGTTCCCAGATAGCCCCTATCGGCAAACTCGGCATCGCGGCCATCTTCTGCTGGAAGCCCTGCGGCGACGCGATGCTGCGCTTCGACTGTAGCCTTCGACGCCGGTTTGGCGCTTCCCTGCGCAAATGCCGCTGCGGGTGAAGCGCCGAGCAACAGCGCCATCATTATATGCCGCATCGTCCCTCTCCCTGTTTCTCACTGAGGAGAATGCCGAAGCCGTACGGCGTCGTAAATCAACAATTTGGCATTTAGACGTTACCCACTGGAGGGGTCTGACCCGCGATAATTGCGGAACATTGCCCGGACCTTGCGCGTTGTTCCGTCAATCCGGCCCTGAGGGTCGCAAATATCAGGCCGGACAGAAAAGACCCCCCCATCCGGGGAGGGTCTTTTCGTATCAGTAGCCCATCAAGCTCATCACTTCCTTGCGGCTTGTCGGATCGTCGAGAAAGCAGCCAATCAGCTTCGATGTGACCATTCCGCTACCGTGGACTTTTACACCGCGGCCAGTCATGCAGCCATGCGTCGCCTCGATGACCACCGCAACGCCATCGGGCTTGAGGTTATTCCAGATGCAGTTGGCGACCTCTGCCGTCAACCGCTCCTGCACCTGCAAGCGCCGGGCAAAGCCATGCAGTACGCGTACCAGCTTTGAAATTCCCACAACCTTGTCGGTCGGCATATAGGCGATCGAGGCCTTGCCCAGAATAGGCGCCATATGATGTTCGCAATGCGACTGAAAGGGGATGTCCTTCAGCAGCACCAGCTCATGATAGCCGCCGACTTCCTGAAAGGTGCGCGAGAGATGAAGAGCCGGATCCTCGGCGTAGCCCTGACAATATTCGCGCCATGCGCGACCGACGCGCGCAGGAGTGTCGATCAACCCTTCGCGGGTAGGATCGTCGCCCGACCAACGAATTAATGTGCGGATCGCATCCTGCACTTCGTCGGGCACGACAACCTTGCCATTGCCGTCGATTTCATCGTCATAATGAACATGTGCGATAGGAAACACCGTTTCAGGCCGGTTCATTCATCTGCTCCCGCGAACCTGATGTCCGCTTTGGCCCACGAAATATGCCCGCCCGCCTTTCTAACCTATACAGACAATAGCCCATAGGCATTTGTCCGCAAGCACCGAAGAAACTGTGCCAGGTGTCGGAAACATACAAGCGGCCTGTTTCACGTCCTGCTAAATCCGATTCGTTACCGTTACACGGAAACAGGAGGGAGACCGGAATATTTGCGACCCGTTCCGGCCTCCCTCTATTTCTCTTAGCCTATAGCCTGTCCCGTTTTTGCCCAGTCCGCGAGGAAGCCGTCGATTCCCTTGTCGGTCAGGACATGTTTCACCAACCCCTTGATGACAGATGGCGGCGCGGTCATGACATCAGCGCCGATTTTCGCCGCCTCCAGCACATGAATGCCGTGGCGAACGCTGGCAACAAGGATTTCCGTGGCGAACTGATAATTGTCATAGATCAGGCGAATGTCACTGATCAGGCCCATGCCATCAAAACCATTATCGTCATGGCGGCCCACAAAGGGCGACACGAAGGTTGCGCCTGCCTTCGCCGCCAGCAACGCCTGGTTGGCCGAAAAGCAAAGGGTCACATTGACCATCGTGCCGTCGCTAGTCAGCGCTTTACAGGTTTTCAACCCATCGATCGTCAGCGGAACCTTGATACAGACGTTGTCCGCAATCCTGCGCAGAATTTCGGCTTCTTTCATCATCGTTGCATGATCCAGCGCCACCACTTCGGCCGAGACCGGACCGTCGACAATCCCGCAAATCTCACGGGTTACCTCGATGAAATCACGGCCGGATTTTGCAATCAGCGAAGGATTGGTGGTCACGCCATCAAGCAAACCGCTGTCGGCGAGTTCCCTGATGTCCGCGATTTCGGCGGTATCTGCAAAAAATTTCATGATGCTGTCCTGTCGGCTGGATTCGCTACGCATCCTATTGGCAAAGCACTCCAGACTTGGACAGCCGGAATTCGTAGTTTTGCAGCTATAATTTGCTGCCCAAACCGAAAACACCAATCAAGAGCGGATCTTGCGTCTTGCCGGGGTTCGCACGAATGTTGCTTTCCTCAAGACCTATCGCCGCCCAGATGCTGTCGTCTGCCTTTCGCGTAATGTCCTGCGCCAGCGCCGCGATGTCAAAACCGGTTACAGACCGAACGGCTTGGCTGATCACCTGATCGTCGAATAGCCGAAGCCCGTCAGAGATACCAGGTAGCATCGAGTCGAGCAGCGCCGTTCCCATCTTGCCGCGCAGGAAGGCAGTAGCGGCTTGCGGGCCGCCGCGAACAAGCGCGGCAGCATCTTCGATGCTGACGTTACGGACCGCTTCAGCGACCAAGGGTGCGGCGCGCTCCGCGCCTTTCTCGGCTGCCCGATTGAGTTGACGTTGCAGACGATCCCGAAAGGTGCGGCTTTGCAACACCGCTGACAGGATGCCGGTACCGCGGTCGCCGCCGAAACGATCAGGCAACGATATCCGGGCGACCGAGCTGTCGTAAAAGCCGCCTGGTTGCAGCAGCAAGGCAAAGGCATTTTGCGACGCGAGTGTCAGAAGTCGACGAATTGCTTCGGTTAGGCTGAAAGCAGGGACGCTCTGACAACCCGGGAGCGAAAGCGTGGCAAGTGCCGCACCGGATAACAATATGTGACGACGGGTTGTTGTGATCATGGCGGCTCTCCTCATCCATTTGTCGATATCACGAAGACTCTGCATTTTCCATCAATGCTTTGCGCGGTGCGAATCCGTTTCACCGCACGTCAACGAGCAGCACGAACAAGGTGACGTTCCATATTTGTTTGCCTATAGGCGTGTCATGATTTCCGACCGTGTCCGTGTTGTGCTGCTGACCCAAGCGATAGGTCCGCTCGACTACCGGCTTCCCGAAAATATGGATGCGAAACCGGGTTGTGTCGTCACCGTCCCGCTCGGCCCACGCAAATTGCCCGGTGTGGTCTGGGACGCCGATGTCTTTACGGATAGTCCGGTCGAAGCAAAGAAACTGCGCAGCGTTCTGGAACTCGTTGAATGCCCGCCCATCGGGCCCGGCCTGCGGCGCCTCGTCGACTGGGTGGCGGATTATTATCTGACCAGCCATGCCGCGGTATTGCGGATGGTACTGGCATCCTCCGCAGCATTTACAGCATCAGGGACGATCACTGAATATCGCCGCACAGGCTATGAACCTGCTCGCCTGACGCCACAACGCGCTGCGGCACTTGACGCGCTGGAGGACGCGCAAGGGCTGGTACGCGAACTGGCGGCAGAAGCCGGGGTAAGCGATGCAGTCATTCGGGGCCTTATCAAGGTTGGCGCGTTTGAGCCGGTGATCATCAGCGTCGACACGCCATTTCCAGAACCGCTGGCCGATTTTGCGGTCCCTGAACTCAACGCTGCACAATGCGCTGCTGCCGACGCCTTGACAGCCGCCGTCCGCAAGGGCGGCTTCGATACCTTTGTGCTCGATGGAGTAACGGGTTCGGGTAAGACCGAAACCTATTTCGAGGCGGTGGCCGAAGCAATCCGGCTCAACAAGCAGGTGCTCGTCCTGCTTCCCGAAATCGCGCTGACCCAGCCGTTTCTGCAACGCTTTGAGAAGCGGTTCGGTGTTGAACCGGCGGTCTGGCATTCAAACATGCGCTCGACCCAGCGGCGGCGGGCATGGCGCGCGGTTGCCGATGGCAGCGCGAAGGTGTTGGTCGGCGCGCGATCTGCACTGTTCCTCCCGTTCAGAAATCCCGGCCTGATCATTGTCGACGAGGCGCATGAGACCAGTTTCAAACAGGAGGACGGGGTGCGCTATCACGCACGCGACGTCGCGGTGATGCGCGGCCGGTTCGAAGGCTTTCCTGTGGTGCTGGCATCCGCTACGCCAGCACTCGAGTCACGGCATATGGTTAGCATCGGCCGCTACAAAGGGTTGGAAATTCCCGCACGTTTCGGCACGGCGAAAATGCCCGAAATCAAGGCGATCGATCTGACGCTCGATGCCCCTGAGCGGCAGCATTGGATTGCGCCCACCCTATTAAAGGCGCTCGAAGAGCGGATCGACCGCGGCGAGCAAAGCCTGCTCTTTTTGAACCGCCGTGGCTTTGCGCCGCTGACCTTGTGCCGGACCTGCGGGCATCGTTTCCAATGCCCCAATTGCACAAGCTGGATGGTGGAACATCGCCTTGTTCGCCGCCTCGCCTGCCATCATTGCGGACATGTCATGCCCCCGCCGGAGCAATGCCCTGAATGCGGCGATTCCGACACACTGGTCGCCTGTGGACCTGGGGTCGAGCGCATTTGTGATGAGGTGAACCGCCTGTTGCCGGACGCGCGCACGATTGTTGCCACCTCTGACACGCTTTGGTCGCCCGAAAAGGCAGCGGAATTTGTGGCGCGGGTGGAAAACAAGGCGGTCGATATCATCATCGGCACGCAGCTCGTAACCAAGGGCTATCATTTTCCGGAGCTGACATTGGTAGGCGTGATCGACGCCGATCTGGGACTGGAAGGCGGCGATCTGCGTGCGGCAGAACGCACATTTCAGCAGATCGCACAGGCCGCGGGGCGCGCGGGGCGTGGCGATAAGTCCGGCGAAGTCTTCATCCAGACGCGTAGCCCGAACCATCCCGTGATTGCCGCATTGGTGGCCGGCGACCGCGATGCTTTCTACGATGCCGAAATCGAACAGCGCAGGAGCGCGGGCGCCCCGCCTTTCGGTCGCTTTGCTGCGATCATCATATCATCCGAGGACGAGCGTGAAGCCATCGAAGCCGCCCGCGCCGTCGGCGGAGCAGCGCCGACTGCTGAGGGCATGTATGTTTACGGCCCTGCCCCTGCCCCGCTCGCCATGCTGCGCGGAAGATACCGTCAGCGATTGCTAGTGCATGCGCAGCGCTCGGTAGAAATACAATCGATCATTCGGGACTGGTTGGGCGGACTCCAATTCCCGCGTGGCGTCCGCATCGGGGTCGATGTCGATCCATACAGCTTCCTGTAAGCAAAAATTTGCTCTACCCTTCACCGTCTTATCAATGTAATACAGCCATTCAGATGTTTTTCAAACGAGACAATCCGCCGCCGGCGCATGACATCGACAGTCGGCTTGCGGCATTTGATTCGGCTTATGCCGGCTTTTTTCCGGATGATCCGCGTCCGTGGGAGCAGTCTGCTCCGCCACCGCCACCCAAAAAGACTTTATTTGGCAAAAGCCGCTGGTGGTGGTTCAGTCGGGTCTCGGGCGGTCTGCTGCTGCTCTTCATCCTGCTCGTGGCGTGGTTGGCAATTACCGCTCCGCTCTCCAAATCGCTCCAGCCGATTGCGCCTCCCCGGATCACCCTCCTGGCCTCCGACGGCACGCCGATCGCACGCAACGGAGCGATTGTCGACAAGCCGGTCGTGGTCGACAAACTGCCGCCGCATGTTGTGCAAGCCTTCCTGTCGATTGAGGACCGCCGTTTCTATTCCCACTGGGGGATTGACCCGCGTGGCCTCGCACGTGCCGCTTGGTCGAATGCTTTCGGAAGCGGCATCACTCAAGGCGGGAGCACGATCACCCAGCAGCTTGCGAAATTCACCTTCCTGACTCCCGAGCGCAGCCTGACCCGTAAGGCGCGCGAGATGCTGATTGCATTCTGGTTGGAAGGCCGACTGACCAAGGATGAAATACTAGGGCGGTATCTGTCGAACGTATATTTCGGCGACAATGTCTATGGCCTGCGGGCGGCATCCTTGCATTATTTCTACCGGCAACCGGAACGGCTGACGCTCAGCCAGGCCGTCATGCTTGCCGGATTGGTGCAGGCTCCGTCGCGGCTGGCTCCGACCAAGAATCCCGATCGCGCTGCCAAACGGGCCAGGCTGGTATTACGCGCCATGGTTGCAAATGGTGCGTTGACCGAGGCCAAAGCCAAGGCAGTTCCGGTTGCCCGCCTCGACGTGCGCGTGCGGGACACTATCCCGACCGGTACATATTTTGCCGACTGGGCAATCCCCCAGGCCAGATTGCTGACCGAGAGCGGCTATGCCGATGTGCGGATTACGACCACGTTGGATGCCAGATTACAGAATATCGCGCGCCGCGTTGTCGGAGGTGCGGGCCTTGGGAAGGCGCAGGTGGCGCTGGTTGCGATGCGTCCCAATGGCGAAGTCGTCGCGATGATAGGCGGCAAGAGCTATAAGGATTCGCCATTCAACCGTGCTACACAAGCAAGGCGCCAGCCCGGATCGACCTTCAAGCTGTTCGTTTATCTCGCGGCCTTGCGCGTCGGCATGACACCGGATTCGCTGATCGCCGACACACCGATCAATGATGGGCTATATCGCCCCAAAAATTCCGGCGGCAGTTATCGCGGTGACATCAGCTTGAAAGAGGCCTTTGCGCGGTCGAGCAATGTAGCATCGGTCAGGCTGTATCAACAGGTAGGCAGCGAAGCTGTTGCCAAGGCAGCGACCGACCTCGGTATCAAAAGCAAGTTGAACCTCGACCCCAGTCTGGCACTTGGCAGCTCGGGCGTGACCTTGCTTGAGTTGACGTCTGCCTATGCCGGCGTGGCCGGCAATGCCTGGCCAGTCGAGGGGCATGAAGGGAAAAAGAAAGAAACAAAAAGAAACAAAGTACAGGCAATACAATGCTGTACCGCTTTTGAGGCATTTTCATAGCAGTTAGTTTTGGTTAAAAGGATGAGCAAGTTCGCTAACGCTTCATCTACAGGAATAAAATTGTTATACTCAATGTAGTTTTCACGATATCGAAAACGTAGTACATCTACTACATACAGTGAATGTCTACAATATATACTAGAAGAAAATAAGCATTTGATAATGCTTATGATATAATCGATAAAACGACCATCTCAGTAGACTAAAAATAGCCCTACACAAAATCTGGTATAGCTCTAATGTCTTCATTCCCAATAAATAAACGATAACAATGCATTAGTATGAAGTTGTTATTATCACTTGATCAAAAAATGAATGTTTTCATCTGCGGGCAATATTTCTTGTTCAAATCATTGCACTATTTTTTAGTACTGAAACTGTAAATCTCATACTGAATAATTTCTTAGAAAGTTTCTACATAAAAAAGGGGGTACAAAAGTACCCCCCCCTTCTCTATTAAAACGTGACTAGCGTTTTATCTTGATCAATTGAACTACTTTTCTGGTATTACCCTGAATGAATTCAGCATAATAGGTTCCGCCTATGAAATCTCTACCCACTTGAACGATACTGTTGGCAGACAAATTAGCCCTGCTTTCAATAGTACGTCCAGATGCATCGGTAACTCGCATGTGAACCGGTGCTGCAATTTTGCTTCTGAGTTTAAGATTGAAAATATCAGCACTTGGGTTTGGCATCACTGTGATTTGTAATTCAGTAGCTTCTGTTTCATTCATAAGTACATTTTCACGCGTAGCCATTGTAGATTCTTTAGCAGATTGCGAAGACTGTGTTACAACTGCGCAAGGCTGCTGACTACATGATCCCAAACGATCCATTGAATGCAAGCCAATATGGGCTGGTACAGCATTCACACTTATCTCAAGTGTTTGCGGGTTGTTAGCATTACCCGGAGGAACATGACATACATACACTTTCTTACCACTTGTACCCGGAACACGGATATCTCTTACACAAATGCTAATAGAAGTGG
This sequence comes from Sphingomonadaceae bacterium, assembly GCA_016742125.1. Lineage (GTDB taxonomy): Bacteria > Pseudomonadota > Alphaproteobacteria > Sphingomonadales > Sphingomonadaceae > Sphingorhabdus_B. Next base: position 22,773 of record JACVCM010000045.1, read on the forward strand.
TGCTTGTACAACCATAAACATTAGTAATCAAGACTGTAAAGTTATAATTACCCGGAGCTGTTGGCGCAAACACAGGGTTTGCACTATTGTTACTACTCAGTATTCCAGTACCTGTCCACTGATAGGTATAAGGTGATCCACCATTACTAATGTTAGCAGATAAAGTAACAGATTGCGCACCATAACCAAGATAAATATTGGTAGGAACCCCTCCGGTAAATACATTAGAAGATGGTATAGCTGTAATACTTGCAGCAGGAATGGTTCCGACTACGTTAACGGTAGCGGTACAAGTAGACGTATTTCCATTCACATCTGTAACAGTGAGTGTTACCTGATTGGCACCTAAATCTGCACAAGTAAATTGTGTTTTTGATACCGATATAGATGCAATACCACAATTATCGCTGCTTCCATTATCTACAGAAGCTGCCGTAATAACAGCTACTCCATTCACCAATGTAATATTTGCAGTTTTACAGCTGGCGATTGGTGCTTCATTATCTGTAACAGTTACACTGAATGAACAGCTTACCGTACCACAAGCACTACTTGCTGTAGCTGTTACTACAGTTGTCCCAATAGGGAATACTGAACCAGGTGCATGTGAATAAGTAACTGTAGGAGCAGGTATACCACCCACTGTAACATCAAAATTCACTTTAGCGCCACAAAGACCGGCATCTGTATTGACTTGGATATTAGCCGGACAAACGATAGAAGGCGGCACACAAGATATTTCTGCTTTCACAGCAAAACTATATGCAGCATTGGTACAAGATGAACTGTTCACATTCACCACAGCATCATACACCTGAATCGGATTACTTACAAAAGTAACTGTGAATGTAGCAGATCCTCCGGCAGGAATACTAGCCGGCAAAGCAAGTCCACCAACACTAAAGTTACCTGCAGCAGCACCACTCATAGTTATACTATTCACTGGTAAGCTAACATTTCCGGTATTTTGAATTGTGAATGTTTTCACAACAGGCGTACCCGGATAAGCGGTACCAAAATCTGTGTCATCCGACAAACTAGCAGTTACATCTCCATTACCAATGGCATTTCCATTACCTGTGATATTGATGACAGGATTACCTGCAGATACCACTACTTCATCAGAAATTGCAGAACATCCAAACAAATCAATAACAGCCACAGAATAGTTGCCAGGAGCTGTAGCGGTATAACTCTGAAGCGTTGCTCCATTAATATTGTTACCATTTAGTTTCCACTGATAAATTGCGCTTTGACTAGCAGTCAGTACCGCGTTACCACTACAAAGGAAGGCACTGCTTGCAGGACTAATAGCCACAGTTGGATTATTATTGATAGTGATGGTGACCGGTGCAGAAGTTCCAGAACAACCACCGGCATTTGTAACTGCTACAGAATAATTTCCAGAAACAGATGCAGTATATGTTTGTCCGGTAGCACCATTAATAAGTACCCCATCCAAATACCACTGATAACTGTCACCGGTATTCGCTTGCATCAATACAGTTTGTCCTTGACATACTGTTGTTTGTCCGGCAACGATTACAGCTGCAGGTGCAACGGTAACAGTGGCTTGACAAGTACTAACGTTTCCTGCGCGGTCAGTGACTTTTAAGGTCACAGTATTTGCACCAATATCTGCACAAGTAAATGTTACGGATGCTGCATCATTAATTTGAAGAGAACCAATACCGCATGCATCTGAACTACCATTATCAATCATGGCAGCCGTAACAGTAGCTGTTCCTGTTGGACTTAAAGCCACGGTAATATTTTTACATGCAGCTGTTGGAGCTGTATTATCAACCTGTGAACTAGTATTGCGGTGGAAGATAATACGACCACTGGAGATACCACTGGTTGCAATATCTGGTACAAAATCACCATCAAGATCTCCGATAACAATACCTGATACTTCCGCCTGAGCAGATGAAGAATAATCTACTCTAGGACCAAATGCAATATTACCTGCACCACTACTTATATTGGGGTATACAGAAAACACATTGATGCCTAAAGATTTGGTAACAATATCAGGTAATCCATCTCCGTTTACATCACCCACACCAATTCTGTAGTTGGCTGTTGGAGCAGGCATGGTAAAGGCATTGGCAAAAGAAATATCTCCGGGAACAGATGTATTTCTGAAAACAGCAGTGTTAGTAGCTCCCGAATAATTACAAGTTGTTAAATCAATTTTACCATCCTTATCAAAATCAGCAATTTGGCAACGATATGGATAGCTACCATTAGAATTCCAGAACTCAGGTGTCTCAAAAGTAGGAGTTGTTCCGCCTACTGATGTGGTATTCCTGAGACTAACAGCTCTATTAGCATTTCCTTGGGTACCGAGAATATCCGTTTTACCATCACCATCAACGTCTGCAGACTGTAACCCTGTGCAGGTAGTCCCAACATTACCCACCAAAAATGCAGGACCAAAGCTGATATTACCAGGTCCTGTACTTGTATTGAAAGCTACAAAAATTTGTGAGCCGTTCCCAGATGCTACATCAATCTTACCGTCATTATTATAGTCTCCTGCTGTACACTGGTAACCTCCGGAACCAGCTGTAATTCCGACTGGAGAGATAGATATATTGCCCGGACCACTACTGGTATTGCGATGTACAACACCAG
>JACVCM010000046.1:0-23597 GCA_016742125.1 Sphingomonadaceae bacterium
ACCAGTGCCTGTTGCCACTGGCGCGCTGAGGCAGGCCACACGAACCAGCGTCGACGTATAGTCAAACGGAACCTGACGCAACGCACCCCAATCGCTATCGATCAGATTCAACACATTTTCGATGTCCGCAAACAGCTCGATCTTGGCCGTTCCCGTGATCGGGATTTCCTGGCTCATATGCAGGTCAACCTTAAAGAAATCAGCCGAGGTCTGGCTGTTCTTCGGGACGATGCGACCGCGATATTTGTCCAGACCAAGATTGGTAACCAAAGTGTTGAATGCGGTTTCAGATGCAGCACTGTCAAAGCTCACTCTCGTATCACCAAGAGTCGGGACATAGAGTAACTGCTTGCCCAGATTACCGACGGTACCGAACACCGCACCGCGTCCGCCGACATTTTCCAGCATCGTTATGCTGTAGGGGCGACCCGAACGATATTCGCCAAACAGGCTGAAGCGGGTCTTGTTATCGCCAAAAAATTCCTTCGTATAATCGAGACCGAATTTCCACTGATCGGTGTACTCATAGATCGAGCGACCGTAGGCTACGTTGTTCGGGTCAGCAAAGACGTTGTTCTGATAGTTCGAACTTGCGGTCGAACTGGTCAGGTTTGCAACGTCCTTAACGTCGGAACGGGTGTAGCTGCCGTCGATCGAGAGATCGCCGAAATCCTTGGCAAAGCGGAAGGTAGCGAACCAGGCGCGGCCTTTGGTGCTGTTGGTGAGCAGCAGGTCGCGGTTGGTCGATGCCAAGCCCACGGGCAGCTGGAAGTAGCGCGGACGACCGTCCGGCAAAGTTCCGCCGGTCTGGATAGAACGCGCGTCCGTCCAGGTATAGCCATAGACATTCTTGTCGTAGAGCAACTGCGCACCGAAGAGCCAGCCGTCGCCGAGCGAACCGAAATCGGCTTCATAATCCGCCTGCAACGATACCTTCAGCTTGCGAGCCAGCTTCAAGTCAGGGTCGATGGCATCGGTTGGTGCTGCGCTGATCGATCCGACGTTGGTCGTCAGGAAGTTGAACAGCGCCGAGCTGTAATTCGCCCCGCTGACGTTGATCAATGCATCGTTGCAAATCTGCGCTGCGTTAGCAGCAACCGCATTACACCCCGCAGCACTTGTGTTGCGCTGGATGTCGATTGCGTTGGTCAAAAGGCCAGTATTGGCAAAGCTGTTAGACAGGTACACGTCCGGCGTGCCGCCGGCAAAGATGCCTGCGCCGCCCTTGATGATTAGCCTGTCTGTGGCTTCCCAGTTGAAACCGAAACGCGGCTGCCAAACGCTGCGTCCTTTGAATGTTTCACGATTCGAAAAACCCTGACGGGCAAGGAAGTTCGGGTTCAGGGTCGGCAGCGTGTCATTGTTGAAAAGGTCGTAACGGACACCATAGTTGATGGTCAGGCTTGGGGTCGCCTGCCAGTCATCCTGGATACCGAACGTCCAGTTCTGCGTGCCAAAATCGGCAGCCGCATCGAGCGGGTCGAGCGAGGGAACCGCGCCGCCTAGACGGAAGCGGCTCGCGCGTCGCGCCGCAAAATCAGCCAGCGAGTCAAAATACAAGTCGCCCAGCGAGCGCTGGATGAACAGATTGTAGGTGTCGACGTCGGTAAAGCCGACCATGAACCGGAAGGCATGGTCGCCCATATCGAGACGCGCCGTGGCGTCTACGGACGTATTGGAAGTACGCAGGAAGTTTGTATGACGGCTGACGTCAGGGCCGAAGAACAGACGCGCACTGTTACAGCTGGTCAATGAACCGACGTTCGTCGGATCGAGGCAAACCTCGAAATTGGCAATCGACCGTCCGCCTACGGGATCCTGATCACGATTATAGTCACGATAGGACGCGCGAACTGTCGTCGAAAAATTTTCCGACCAGGTTGAATTCAATTCAACCGTGCCGGTGTTGATTTCTTCACGTGTCGTGTAGGCATTCGATTCGAGACCAAGCGCGAAAACCGGGGTCAGAAAGGTGTTTTGCTGAACCTGATATGTGCCTAGGTTACGGATAAACGTTGCCGCGGCGCGATGGCTGTCGGAAATATTCCAGTCCACCTTCGCGATGATTTTTTCGTCTTCCTCGTCCTGATTTGATTCAAAACCGAGCGTGTCATAATTGTAGGCCGACTTCGCAGTCGCTGTAACGCTGTCGATCTGAGCCTGCGTTATCAGTGGAACTTGTGTAAAAACGCCTGGCCCGACGCCGCTGTCGTAAGGGAAGCTGTCTTCTGCCTTCTCATATGCAACCATGAAGAACAGCTTGTCCTTGATGATCGGGCCCGAGAGAAACGCGCCATATTGCTTCGACGACAGCTTGACGTCAGCACTGACACCCCGCGATGTATCACCATTCAGATTTTCATCTGTGTAGCTGAAGAAAGCCTGGCCCTTGAACTTGTTGCCGCCTGAGCGCAGCACAACGTTGACCGCGCCGCCCTGGAAGTCGCCTTCAGCGATATCGAACGGCGCAACCTTTACCGAAAACTGTTCGATGGCATCATAAGGCACGGGACCGCGTGATGTCGGAAGACCGCCGTTATTCAGACCGAAATCGTCGGAGAACTGAACGCCGTCAACCGAGAAACGGTTAAGACGGCCCGCATTACCCGCAACTTCGATTGCCCGGCTGTTGGTCAGGTCCAGCGTAACGAGCGGATCACGGCGGGCCAAGTCGCGGATATCACGGTTGACCGATGCCACGCCTTCAATCTGTTCGCGGTTAAGCGCGGTGATCGGACCGTTGCTCTGTTCGACAGCGCCCCGAAGGGCCGATGCGGTAACCACTATTTCCTGCTGCGCCTGGAGTACGACTGGCAGGCGGAATGGCTGGCCCGCCTGCAGGAAGAGGTCGGTGACCTGTGCCGGTTCAAAACCGTCTGCATCGATCGCTACAGTGAATGGCCCACCGACACGAAGGCCGTTTGCGGAAAAGTTACCAGAACCGTCAGATGACGTCGAGAGCACGGTGCCCGATGGCTCGTGCGTGACGGTGACTGTAGCACCTGCCACCGGACCAGTGTCGCTTTCAATAGTGCCGCGCACCGATGATGTCGTTTCCTGCGCCATTGCGGGTGTTGCGACCACCGTCGCGATGGAAAGCGCGGCGGCGCTGGCGGCGAGATAATAACGGATTTGCATGGATTGACCCCTTTGATTTTCTGACTCCGCCTCTCCGAAATGTACGGGTCTTGTTGCCCGAATCACTACGACGGATTTGATCGTGCGCACCCCTTGAAGGCGGATAATGTCAGTTAAATGACAAGGCGCCCCTGGATGATTCGCGCCTTAAACAAACCGCCAGCGCACGCAAAGTTTTGCGGTGCAGCAATCTGTGCACAGCGTTAAGGACATTCCATTTTTTTCAGGCTTGTTGCGCAATTACAACAGTTGGTTTTGAAATTTGCCCGGTTCAGGCTGCGTCCTCTTTTTCGACCTTTGCCGATTTGGCGTAGACGAGAACTGGCGTTTTGCGGCCTTCCACTACGTCCCTATCCACGACAACCTCGTCCACGCCGTCGAATGTCGGCAGGTCGAACATCGTGTCGAGAAGAATAGCCTCGAGTATCGAGCGTAGCCCGCGTGCGCCGGTCTTGCGCTCAATCGCTTTCTTGGCGACTGCCTCAAGCGCGTCATCGGTAAAGCTGAGGCCGACATCTTCCATCTCGAACAGCTTGCGATATTGCTTGACCAGCGCATTTTTCGGCTCGGACAGGATTTTTACCAGCGCCGAGATGTCGAGATCTTCCAATGTCGCGGTCACCGGGAGGCGCCCGACAAATTCAGGGATGAGGCCATATTTCAGCAAGTCTTCCGGCTCAATTTGCTTCAGCACTTCGCCGGTGCGGCGTTCGTCGGGGTCCGCGACATGCGCCCCGAAACCGATCGACTTGCCTTCGAGGCGGTTGGAAATGATCTTCTCCAACCCGGCAAAAGCACCGCCGCAGATAAACAATATGTTCGTCGTGTCGACCTGCAGAAATTCCTGTTGTGGATGCTTCCGCCCGCCCTGTGGCGGAACGCTTGCTGTCGTGCCTTCCATCAGCTTCAAGAGCGCCTGCTGTACGCCCTCGCCGCTCACGTCGCGCGTAATCGAGGGATTTTCGGCCTTGCGGCTGATCTTGTCGATTTCGTCGATATAGACGATGCCGCGCTGCGCCTTTTCGACATTATAGTCCGACGCCTGCAAAAGCTTCAGGATGATATTCTCAACATCCTCGCCGACATAACCGGCTTCGGTCAATGTGGTCGCATCGGCCATCGTAAACGGCACGTCGAATGTCTTGGCCAGCGTCTGCGCAAGCAAGGTCTTGCCGCAGCCGGTGGGTCCGACGAGCAGGATATTCGACTTGGCAAGTTCGACATCGGCACCCTTCGCGCCGTGGTTGAGGCGCTTGTAATGGTTGTGAACCGCCACCGACAACACACGCTTCGCCTGCGGCTGCCCGATGACATAATCGTCCAGAACATCGCAGATTTCCTGCGGCGAAGGCACTTCGCCTTCCTTGCGGCCGGTCAGCGTGCCCTTTGTTTCCTCACGAATGATGTCGTTGCAAAGCTCAACACATTCGTCGCAGATAAAAACCGTCGGACCCGCAATCAGCTTGCGCACTTCATGCTGCGATTTGCCGCAGAAGGAGCAGTATAACGTGCTTTTGGTGTCCGAACCGCTTAACTTGGTCATAAATAGTCCTGTTTCTACGCCACAAGAGCGCAGCTTGTCATCGAACCGTCATCCTAAAGATACGGGTCGTTTTGGCAATAGCCCAAAAGCAACTGTGCCGGGTTGGCAAATTTGGTGGATGAAACCCTAACGCTGAACAGGCGCTTAAGCGCTCGCTTCCGCATCGGCGACCGCTGGCCGCTTGTCGAAGACTTCGTCCACGATCCCGAAAGCCTTGGCCTCATCAGCTTCGAGGAAGGTATCGCGGTCCATCGCTTTTTCGATCTCTTTCAGCGGCTTGCCGGTATATTTCGAGTACAGGTCGTTCATCCGCTTGCGGATGCGCAGGATTTCGTTCGCTTGGATCTGGATATCAGACGCCATGCCGCGCGCCCCACCCGACGGCTGATGTACCATGATGCGCGAATTGGTGAGCGCAACGCGCATGCCGGGCTCTCCCGCCGCCAGAAGAAAGCTGCCCATCGACGCCGCCTGCCCGATACATACCGTGCCGACGCGCGGCCGGATATACTGCATCGTGTCGTGGATTGCCATGCCGGCTGTCACCACGCCGCCTGGCGAGTTGATGTACATCCAGATATCTTTTTTCGGATTGTCCGATTCCAGAAACAGCAATTGTGCGGTGATGATCGAAGCCATGCCATCCTCAACTTCACCCGTGACGAAAATAATCCGTTCGCGCAAAAGGCGTGAGAAAATGTCCCAACTGCGCTCACCGCGGTTTGACTGTTCGATAACGACTGGAACAAGCGCGGTGGTGGGATCGAAATACGGATCGTGCATATATACCTCTGTTGCAGGCGGAAGCGCCTTTGCCTCTATATCGGCGCAGGCAGCACAAGGTTCAAGCAGGAAAAAGGTTAAGAATTAGGGGCCATGTTTCAATAGGCGATCATACGGCCACATATGATCGCTGCGCTCCAGAGACAGAGCGAAATCGTGGCGGACATTCGCAAGCCGAGAGCGAGATTCGCGCCCGACTTGCCCAGTGCCTTCACGGCAAACTTGCGAAAGGCCAGCGCATTGGTCGCAGCCAGCGCCACGATCGCCATTTTTGCAACAAAAACCGGATTCCTGATCAACTCTCTCGCGTCGGCGGCGAAAAGTGCCACACCGCTGATCGCGAAGATAACCAGGCCAGCAATTGCAAATGGCGTCAGCGCGTCATGAATCGGCTTCAGTGGCAGATTTCGCCAAAAGCCCATTATCCGCAGGTCTACGGCCATTATTCCCCCCGCAAGCAGCGCCAGGCCGAACAGATGTCCGACGTTCGCCAAGGGATAGGCCCATGACGAAGATCGCATCGCCTGGCCGAAGGCAGACGCAGCTATATCGGACGCCAGCGCCTCGATCGCCAATATCAGCGCAATTCCACAGTCTTGTCGCCGACAATTACGCGCTCAATGCGCATTTCAGGCGTGCCATCGCTCCGGGCATAGCCGACCAGCCTGACCTTCCTTTTCGGTCCAACCATTTCCTTGGTTAAGCCCCGCGACTCCATTCGGCTGACCGGGGCGAAAATGACAGTCCAAGTCTTTCCTTTATAGCGGGTCTTGGCCTGCCCATGGGGATTGCCCCAGCTCAGGTCGCTCAGCGTCGCATCGATCGTCAGTGTTTTGCTGGCATCGTAGCTCGACCAGCCATGATGGGCGGCGACGGCACTAGCCACAAATGCAAGGGGAAGGAGAAAATTCCGCAGGGTCATCACAATGCCTTTCCTATGCCCCCAAGCCCGTGGGGCATAACATCCTCTTCAACGCCGGAAAAGCCCTGCGGGTCCCGATAATAAACGCATAATCCGATAACTGCGTCCGGCTTAATCGATTGGACAAAGCATGAAAGCTGTTACATTCTTCATTCATAGGATTCCAACCCCCTTAGAAGAGGAAAATTGAGATGGCAGACGCAGACCCCCAAGGATGCCCGGTACACGGCGAAGTAAAGATGCGCTCCTTGCTTGGACGACAGAACAAGGACTGGTGGCCCGACGCGCTCCCGGTCGACATGCTCCACCAGCATGGCGTGTCGCCCGACCCGATGGGGCCCGATTTCGATTATGCCGAAGCCTTCAAAAAGCTCGACTATCAGGCATTGAAGGCCGACCTTACGGCTTTGATGACCGACAGCAAGCCCTGGTGGCCCGCCGACTATGGCCATTACGGTCCTTTCATGATCCGCATGGCGTGGCACGCGGCGGGCACCTATCGCGTAACCGATGGTCGCGGCGGCGCGAATAGCGGTCAGCAAAGGTTCGAACCACTCAATAGCTGGCCTGATAACGGCAATCTGGACAAGGCACGCCGTCTCCTTTGGCCGATCAAGCAAAAATACGGTCAGTCGATCAGTTGGGCCGACCTTTTCATTCTGGCCGGCAATGTGGCAATCGAAAGCATGGGTGGCCCTGTGTTCGGCTTCGGCGGCGGTCGCAAGGACGTCTACCAGTCCGAAGGCGACACATTCTGGGGCGCAGAAGAAATCTGGGTCAATGAAGGCGCCAAAACACGCATAACCGAGGAGGTTGAAGAACTGGAAGGACCGCTGGCTGCTATCCAGATGGGCCTGATCTACGTCAATCCCGAAGGCCCGGGCGGCAACCCAGATCCCCTCCAGTCGGCACGCGACATGCGCGCAACCTTCAGCCGCATGGCGATGAACAGCGAAGAAACCGTGGCCCTTACCGCCGGTGGCCATGCCTTTGGGAAGGCGCATGGCGCCAAGCCCGCCGAAAACTTCGGCAAGGCCCCGGCTGGCGAGGCAATCCACCAGCAAGGTTTCGGCTGGCTGACCGACGCCGAGGAAATTGGCAAGGGCCACATCACAACCTCCGGCATCGAGGGCGCATGGTCGAACAATCCGACCAAATGGGGCGGCGACTATTTCCGCCTGTTGTTCAAATATGACTATGAACTGACGACAAGCCCTGCGGGTGCAAAGCAGTGGACTCCGGTCAATCCCGATCCGGAGGACATGGCACCCGACGCGCGCGATCCCAGCAAGCGCGTTCCGACTATCATGACGACGGCCGACATGGCGCTCAAGATGGACCCCGAATTCCGCGCTATTTCGGAGCGCTTCCACCAGGATCAGGCGGCATTGGACGACGCCTTCGCACGCGCATGGTTCAAACTGACGCACCGCGACATGGGACCGAAGAGCCTGTATCTTGGGCCTGAGGTTCCCGAGGAAACCCTCATCTGGCAGGATCCGGTTCCGGAAGGCACCGCCCCTTCGGACGCCGATGTCGCAGCGTTCAAATCGGCAGTCTTGGCCAGCGGACTAACGGTTTCGCAACTGGTCAAAACCGCTTGGGCCTCTGCCTCGACCTTCCGCAAATCTGACAAGCGTGGCGGCGCGAATGGTGCCCGTATCGCGCTGGCCCCGCAGAAAGATTGGGACGTCAATGAACCGGAAGAACTGGCAAAGGTTCTGGCCACGCTGAACGAACTGCGCGGCAGCATGAGCCTTGCCGACGCCATCGTGCTGGCAGGCTCGGCGGCAGTCGAAAAGGCGGCCAAGGACGCCGGCTTCGATGTCACCGTTCCCTTCTCCGGTGGTCGCGGTGACGCTACGCAGGACTGGACCGATGTCGAAAGTTTCCACTGGATGGAGCCGCAGGCCGATGGTTTCCGCAACTATCTGAAAACGCGCCAGCCGGTGAAGACCGAAGAGTTGCTGCTCGACAGGGCGTCGCTACTTGGCCTTTCTGCACCGGAACTCACGGTGCTGGTTGGCGGCCTTCGCGTCCTGGGTGCAAACCACAAGGATATCCCTGAAGGTGTGTTGACAACGCGCAAGGGACAGCTGACCAACGACTTCTTCGTCAACCTGCTCGACAATGACACCTTCTGGGAGCAGGTCGACACATCGAGCGACGAAGAGTTTATCGGCTACACCCGCGGCGGTCGTACCGAAAAATGGCGCGCAACGCGCACTGACCTCATCTTCGGTTCGAACAGCCAGTTACGCGCTACCGCTGAAGTCTATGCCGAGCGCGGCCACGAGGAAAAGTTCGTGCGCGATTTCGTCAAGGCTTGGGTCAAGGTGATGAATGCCGATCGTTTCGATCTGAAATAAGCCTGACATCAAGTGAAAGGGGTCCGGAGCGTTTTCCGGACCTTTTTTTGTGTCACTCGATGGTCTCGTCGTCGCTGGAATGCGGCGGCGTCATCACATAGCGTATTTTCTCAAAACACCCGCTATAGCCTTTTTCGGCACCGGCAACTGTGGCGGCGCGCACAATGTTTAGCGCCGCTTCCCCGAACTCCGCCGCAGGTTCGGCTGCGACGAGCTTGACATTGCCGGTCGCACCCCAAGGCGCCACATCAAACGCGACAATCGCCCACCCTTCGATTGCGCGGCGGCGGAAGTTGTCCGGATAAACCAGAGCGGGCTTCGACTTCCATTCGACATCGAGGGGACATTGTCCTTCGCTGTCTTTATAGTCTTCAATTTCCGGACTTTGAGGTGCTGCAACCTGTCCTGCGGCGCGCCAATAAGGATAGAGGCACCCTTTCTTGGTTCCTTTGGCATATCGCGATTTTGCAATCGCGTCGATCGATGCCTTGTCCAGCGCCTTGTTACCGCTCGTGGCGTGAATACCGATATTTACCGGCTTGCCGCTGTTGTCGATATCGAACTTTACCATGCTCCAATCGGTTCGACCGGCAGTCGCCGGTATCCTGTCGAACTCCGGATAGGCCTGCAGCAAAACGGCCGGCCGCTTAGGATAGCAGTCGGAGCCATTAGGGCTGAGACGGTCGAACAACTCCCGTGGCGGCCGCGGTCTTGCGTTCAGGGAATATGCGATCAGGTCATCGGTATTTGCCTCGGCGATGCTTGTCTGCTCCCGGCTATAGCGTATTGAACAGCCGTAACGGGCCTTGCCCGAAGCGAACCGGGTGGCTGCCAGCGACGGCGAAAGGTCGGGAAATACACCATAGCCCACTGGTTCGCGCTTCAGTCCAAGCACTCTGCCGTTTTCGTCGATCCTGAAGGAAAGCGTAATCGGCATCTCGGCGGGCTGACTGGGCGTCCATAGCAGTTGTAACGCAGGCTTCTCGACAGCCGATATATCGAGCGCACCATCATCACAGCGGCCATCAACCGGCTTGAGCACTGCCACGAACTGCTGGCGGGGCGTCGATGTCGGAGGGGACAGGATCACAACGGTGGGCGGGGTGGTTGCAACGGCAGCGACGGGAGCTACCGCAGCAGCAAAGAGCATATCTATCATGTGCTTGAACGTGCCAGCGGGAGATTACGACAGCAAGACATTCTTCTGGCAGCCAAAAAAGAAGGGGCCACAAACGCGGCCCCGACTTCAATATCTCTACGCTTGGCGCGACCTTATTTCTTCGCCGCAGCCTTCTTTGCCGGGGCCTTCTTGGCAGGAGCTTTGTCCGACTTTGGCTCATCGGCTTCCTTCTTCGGTGCAGCCTTTTTCGCGGCAGGCTTCGCTTCCTTTGCGGGTGCTTCCTCCTTGGCAGCCGCCTTTTTGGCAGGCGCCTTCTTCTTGGCCGCTGGTTTTGCCTCGGGCTCAGCCTCGATCGCCGCCTCAAGCTCTTCCTTGGTTACGGAGCGGTCAGTGACTGTCGCCTTTTCGAAGAGGAAATCGACAACCTTGTCCTCGAACAATGGCGCACGAAGCTGCGCTGCCGCCATCGGGTTTTCCTGCAGATATTGCACGAAACGCTGGCGGTCTTCGGGGCGATATTGTTGCGCTGCTTGTTGCACCAGCATGTTCATTTCCTGCTGGCTGACTTCAACGCCATTGGCCTGCCCGATTTCGGAGAGCAAAAGGCCCAGACGCACCCGGCGGACAGCAATGTCGCGATATTCTTCGCGCTCGGCTTCCATTTCCTTCTTGGCGGCTTCGGGGTCCTCTTCGCGCGCGGCTTCCTGCTCCAGCTGCGCCCAAATCTGTTCGAATTCGGCCTCAACCATCGAAGGCGGCACGTCGAAATCATGATCGGCGGCAAGCTGATCGAGCAGCTGGCGCTTCATATAGGTACGCGTGAGGCCGTTATGCTCCTGCTCGACCTGGACCTTCATCAACTCGCGCAGCTTGTCGATGCTTTCAAGGCCGAACATCTTGGCCAGATTATCGTCGGCCTTGGCTTCGACAGGGTTACGGACTTCGCCGACCACGATATCGAAAGTAGCGGCCTTGCCCGCCAGTTCCTTGGCATTGTAGTCTTCGGGAAAGGTCACATTGATGACCTTCTCGTCATTGGCCTTGACGCCAACCAGTTGGTCTTCAAATCCGGGTATCAACTGACCTGAGCCGAGCTCAACTGCCATGCCTTCACCCTTGCCACCTTCGAACGGGACGCCATCGACCTTGCCTTCGAAATCGATGACGACGCTGTCACCCATTTTCGCAGCATATTTCTTGTCGGCAGCTTCAAAGCTCTTCTGACCGGCGGCGAGCTTCAGGATCGATTCGTCGACCTGCGCATCGCTGACTTCGACGGTCAGGCGTTCCAGCGCAATGCCATCTATCGAAGGGGCAGCGATCGCCGGCAGGACTTCGAGATGGAAGTCGACGACCGCATCCTTGCCGGGCGCATAATCCTCGCCGAGATGGACATGCGGCTGCGTCGCGGGCCGCAGCTTGTTATCCGATATTGCCTTCTGTACACCTTCCTGGATCGAGCTGTTCAGCGCGTCCTGAAGCAACGAATCCTTGTGCATTTTCTTGACCAGATTGGCAGGAACCTTCCCGGGACGGAAACCGGGCATACGCACCTGCGGCGCTATTTTCTTCACCTCGGCATCGATACGCGATTCGACATCCTTCGCCGTAATCGTCATGCGATATGCGCGCTTCAGGCCTTCATTCTGTGTCTCGACGGTCTGCATACTATCTCTCTATCTGCAGGCGAACATCGGATGTCGCCTTAAACTATTGAATGGCTTTCGAATTTCACAACGGAAGCTGTTTCGTGGTGCGGGCGAAGGGACTCGAACCCCCACACCTTGCGATGCCAGAACCTAAATCTGGTGCGTCTACCAATTCCGCCACGCCCGCTTGCGAAAAGCCGCCGTTTCACAAACGACGGGAGCCTCTAACGGGAAAGCCGCGGCGGGGCAAGGGGGAAGCGGCGATTGGCATTTGCCGGTCGCCGATCCTGTTTCGATACTGATCCAAACGGTGGTTTAGGGGGCCGGGGCCGCTATGACTTCGGCCGGTGCAGCGGCTTCGACCGCTGTTGTTTCCGCAACTTCCGCCTCGACCGGCGTTGGTGCGGGGTCCGCAACTAATGCTTTCTTGTCGATGATCTGGTCGCGCCGATATGAGATCACACCCGGGATGGCAGGCAATCGCGATATGGCTATCCCGTAGTAATTGGCCATTTTTCCCGCAGCCCTCAAATCGGCAATATTCCGCGAAAGCGATTTCAGCCGGACATCGATGCCTGTGCTGTCTTTGACCGGCTCCAACGCCATCGCGTAAGCCGCCGCCCTTGGCGAACTGCTGTCGCCTTTTTCGGGCGGACCGGCGTTGGAAAGATCGGTTGTCATCGTTCCGAGATCGGTAATTTTTCCAGCTTCGGCGTCGAAACTTACCGAGCCCATGCAATAGCAGACGCCAATGCCCACCAGTGGATCGAACTGACCGAAGATGCGATATCGGCCCGGCGTTACGGCATGCAGATAGGTGCTGCCGTTTTTACTGTAAAAGCGATTAAGCGGTCCCATCGTGAAGTTCGCCATCTGCTCAAATCGTGTAAACTGGAAATTGGTTTCGGTTGGCTCGATTGGCTTTTTCGGCTCCTTCATGCCCTTGGTCTTTTTAGCCAGCGCCATGTCGCGTTCGTATTTCGCAAGATCCTTGGCATAATCTTCTTTCACCTCGGCAAAGGCTTCGGCTTTCAGCTTGTCATAGGCGATTTGATCCTCTGCATTTGGTATTTTGACGAAATGCATGGGCATCGCACCGGGCGTTCGCAAAAGGATATAGGCCTTGGCCGGGTCAAGCGCGACCGACGGCGTATCCTTCACAGGCTTGGCCTCGACAAACACCGGAGCCTTCGATTTGGCAATGGCGAATTGCGGGGATGCCGCCGCACATGTAGCGAGCAGAATGACGGTAACTATTTTCATCGGGGCAGTACCTTTTCGGTTGCGGGTGCTGTCGAGGCGACCAGCGCCTGCAGTTTCAAAGCCCTTGTCCGCGATTCTTCTTCCTCGACGCCGGTGCCTTCCTCAAAGTTGAACGCTTCCCACAAATCCTTGGAGAGGCCGAGGCGTTCATAGCCCTTGAAACCCATGCACTGGCGCATGTTGACGCGGCGCATCCGGCGCTTTTCGCCCGGCACGAAGATGGCCGCCATCATGGCGTTGGCGATCATTCCGCCCGCAGCTCCCGCCAGGGTGCCTGCATAGGGATAGGGCGGGTCCTGATATTGATAGCTGGACACCAGGCCACGCGCATATCCGTCACATTCGCTGATGTCGGCATAGGCGGTGGCGAAATCGGTCTCGTCGCGGCGGAAGAAATAATATTTGTCGTAATTCTTTGCGTCCTCTGGCGTTTCGGCAAATTCAAGCTTGGGCATTTCCAGCCTGGTTGCGTCATCCGCAGATGTTTCGACCACACCGAATGGTGATGCGCTGAGGTCGGCCTGTACGGAGGCCGCACAAGACATGGTTACTGCGCCCAGAATGAGCGCATAAGATAGAAAACGCACGATTTGCTCCCCCTGCTCAGCCGATGCGTGGAACCGCTCGACTCTCCCCGATATCGCCATGATAATTAACCGAAATCGAAAATAAAGCAGTATTTGCTGCTACTGGTCGAGCGCCTTTTTCAGCAGCTCGTTGACCACGCCGGGGTTCGCCTTGCCGCCCATCGCCTTCATCGTCTGGCCGACAAAGAAGCCGAACAGCTTGTCCTTGCCCGACCGGTATTCGGCGACCTTGTCTTCGTTCGCGGCGATGATCTTGGCGATTTCGGCTTCGATTGCGCCGGTGTCGCTGGTTTGCTTGAGGCCCTTTTCCTCTACGATGGCGGCGGCACCCTGCCCTGTTTCGAGCATGATCTCGAAAACCTGTTTCGAAATGCTGCCGGAAATCGTTCCATCGGCGACAAGCCCGAGCAGTTCGGCGGCCTGCTTCGGGTTTACCGGGCTTTCCTCGAGCGATTTGCCCAGCCTGTTCAGCGCGCCGAACAGTTCGGACAGCAGCCAGTTGGAACCCTGCTTCGGGTCGACGCGTTCGGCCAGAAGATCCTCGAACCAGAACGCGGTTTCCGCCTCTGCGGTCAGGACGGCGGCGTTATAGGCAGTGAGACCCATAGCTTCATAGCGCGCGCGTTTTGCGTCGGGGAGTTCGGGTAAGCTGGCACGGCATTCCTCAAGGAAGGCGTCATCAAGTTCGAGCGGCAACAGGTCCGGGTCGGGGAAATAGCGATAGTCGTGCGCATCTTCTTTGCTGCGCATCGAGCGGGTTTCGAGCTTGTTCGGGTCAAACAACCGGGTTTCCTGCACCACAGTGCCGCCATCCTCAATCAAGTCGACCTGCCGCCGCGCCTCGACCTCAATGGCCTGCATCACGAAGCGGATCGAATTGACATTCTTGGTCTCGGTGCGCGTGCCGAATTCTTCGCCGGGCTTGCGGACCGACACATTCACGTCGGCGCGCATCGAACCTTCCTCCATATTGCCGTCGCACGAACCGACGTAACGGAGAATCGAGCGGAGCTTCTTCACATAAGCCCCTGCTTCTGCAGGCGAACGCATATCGGGACGCGAGACGATTTCCATCAGCGCGACGCCTGAGCGGTTCAAATCGACATAAGACATTGTCGGATGCTGATCGTGCATCAGCTTGCCCGCATCCTGTTCGACATGGATGCGTTCGATGCCGATGGTCTTGCGCGGGGAATTGGCGTCCTTCTCGTCCAATATCACCTCAATCTCGCCCTCGCCCACAATCGGGTGGTAAAGCTGCGAAATCTGATAGCCCTGCGGCAGATCGGCGTAGAAATAATTCTTCCGGTCAAAACGCGACCATTTGTTGATCTGCGCATTGATCGCCATGCCGGTGCGCACCGCCTGACGGATGCACTCGCGGTTGGGCACAGGCAGCATGCCGGGCATCGCGGCGTCGACAAGGCTGACATGGCTGTTCGGCTCACCACCATAAGCGGCCGAGGCGCCCGAAAAGAGCTTGGCGTTTGAGGTAACCTGCGCATGGACCTCAAGGCCGATCACGACCTCCCATTCGCCGGTTATGCCTTGGATGCGGTATTCGCTCATCTTGATGCCTTCAAAAATTCTGCGGTAGCGAGCAATTCGTCTTTGAGCATCTTCGCAGAACCACCCTCGACGTTAGTGTTCTCGCAAATCCTTATGATTACATCAGCATATTCAGGATATTTCCGAAGCTCAAATGCAGCTGCCATTTTGGAAGCAATGCTGCCCCCCTGTTGACCGAGATGGTCAGTGATCGTGAAGAATCTCTGGTATTCCTGATGCTCAACTTCGCGTCGCTTAGTCTGCGTGTAAAAAACAGCTGACCAAGCGAGAGCAGCAAGCGGAATAACAATGCCAGCCCAAGCGATCCACTCAGCGGCGGTTGATAAGTTCATACTCACCACCACTTCTCCGCCTCAGCCGTAAAGCCGGCGCGCTCCTCAATCGCAAGACCTGCGTTCAGAACACCCTGCTCATCCAGCGCCTTACCGACGATCTGCAGGCCCAACGGCAGTCCTTGCTTGTCCAGCCCACCCGGCACCGACATTGCGGGCAATCCGGCGAGGGAGGCAGGGACGGCGAAGACGTCGTTGAGATACATCGCCAACGGATCGCTGGTTTTCTCGCCAAGGCCAAAGGCGGCACTCGGCGCGGTAGGGGCGAGGATCAGGTCGCATTGCGCCCAAGCCGCCTCAAAATCGCGGGCGATCAGCGCGCGCACCTTTTGCGCCTGCGTGTAATAGGCGTCGTAGAAACCGGCGGAGAGCACATAGGTGCCGATCATGATCCGGCGGCGCACCTCTGCGCCAAAGCCAGCGGCGCGGGTGGCGGCGTACATGTCTTGAAGGCCAGCACCATCGGGCAGGTCGCGCAGGCCATAACGCACGCCGTCATAGCGTGCGAGGTTGGATGAGGCCTCTGCGGGCGCGATGATGTAATAGGCGGGCAGCGCATATTTGGTGTGCGGCAGGCTGATATCGACAATCTCCGCGCCTGCATCCTTCAGCCAGGCGATGCCATTGTCCCACATGGCGGCGATATCTTCGTCAATGCCGTCGAGGCGATATTCTTTGGGGATGCCGACTTTCTTGCCGCGCAGGTCGCTATTCAGACCCGCTTCCCATTCGGGCACGGGCAGGTCGAGCGAGGTCGAATCCTTCGGGTCGAATCCCGCCATCGCCTCCAGCATGATCGCACAGTCGCGCACATCGCGTGACATCGGGCCAGCCTGATCGAGCGAAGAAGCGAACGCCACCACGCCCCAGCGCGAGCAGCGGCCATAGGTCGGCTTGATCCCGCTGATGCCGACAAAGGCCGCGGGCTGGCGGATCGAGCCGCCGGTATCGGTGCCGGTTGCCGCCGGACACAGCCGCGCGGCAATAGCCGACGATGATCCCCCCGAGGAGCCTCCGGGCGCTAGCGCCGCATTGTCGCCGCCACCGCGCCGCCACGGCGAAATGACATTGCCGAAATAGCTGGTCTCATTGGACGAGCCCATCGCGAACTGGTCCATATTGAGCTTGCCCAGCATCCCTGCCCCGGCCTTCCACAGGTTCGCAGAGACCGTCGATTCATAGGTAGGGACGAAGCCCTCCAGAATATGGCTGGCTGCGGTTGTCTGTACGCCCTCGGTGCAGAACAGGTCTTTCATGCCAATCGGCACACCCGCCATCTTGCCCAACGGGTTGCCAGCGGCGCGGTCGGCATCGACAGCTTGCGCGGCCTCGATCGCCTTTTCCGGCGTTTCGACGATGAAGGCATTGAGTGCCTTTGCCGCTGCAACATTGGCGTTGAATGCTTCAGCGACTTCGACGGCATTGAATTCGCCCGAAGCAACGCCAGTGCGAATTGCAGCTACGCCGAGTTTGGTCAAATCGGTCACGCCAAAAACTCCATTCTCCGCATCTCCGCGTCTCCGCGTGAATCAAAAAAGGTTGAAGGGTTCACGCGGAGACGCGGAGACGCGGAGAAAAAATGAAAAAACATCACTCGATTACCTTCGGCACACCGAAAAAGCTGCCCTCGCGCGCAGGCGCATTGGCCAGCACCCGCTCACGCACGTCACCATCCGTCACCACGTCATCGCGCAGCCGCAAATGGTTGGGGATAACCGCCGTCATCGGCTCTACGCCGCTGCAATCGACCTCGCCCAATTGCTCGACCCAGGCGAGGATACCATTCAGCTCCCCGACCATCTTTTCGGCTTCTTCGTCACTGATTGCGATGCGACTGAGCTTCGCAATCTTGTTCACGGTATCTTTATCGACAGACATAGGGTTCCTTGTGGTCCGGATCGCAAGCAATCCGGTGGTTGCCGCTAGCATCGCACCTGCCTCGCTTCAACGGAAAAGCTGTGCTTGTCAGGCGGCGTTCAAAAATCCGGTGCTATTTCGAACAAATCGGCTAATTGGCCGTTAAATCTACCGACTGGATTCCAAGTGGCTCGCAAGTTTCTCTATCTCTTCGCTGGACTGATCGTGCTCGTCATCGCGGGTGGTTTTGCATTCAGCATCTATCAGGATGAGCTGACCGACTTTGCCATCGGACAGCTTGAGCCGACAGTCGCCTTTAAAAAGCAGGATGCGCTGGCGACCAATGTCTATGACGACCCGTCGATGTGGTTCTCACGCGCAGGCGATCGGAACAACAACCCCACGCTGTGGCAACCGGTAGGCGCTCCCGACATAGAGGTTCCCGGAACGGCCGCGATATTCTTCATTCATCCAACCTCGTTCATGGCGCGCACGCACTGGAACGCGCCGCTCGACGATCAGGAATCGCAGGACCGCGCACGCCTTTTCCTACGCGGACTCGCGACCCCCTTTGCGGCAGCAGGTGAAATATGGGCGCCGCGTTACCGGCAAGCAGGTATAGGCGCGTTTCTGACCACGAAGCCCGAAGGACAAGCCGCGCTCGATGCGGCCTATCAGGATATTCTCCTGGCTTTCGATCATTTCGTCAAAAATGTGCAGCGTGATCGCCCGATCATTCTTGCCGGGCATAGTCAGGGCGCGCTTCATTTGACGCACCTGCTCAAAGATCGCGTCGCAGGCAAGCCGATCGCCAAGCGCATAGTAGCCGCCTATGTTGTCGGCTGGCCGGTTTCCGTGACAACGGACATCCCGGTGATGGGACTTCCCATATGCACCTCGCCCGATCAGACCGGATGCGTCATGGGATGGGAAAGCTACGCCGAGCCCGCGAAATACGGAAAAATTCTTGAACTTTACGACGCCACCACCGGTTTTGATGGCCAGCCGCGCAAAGGGACGCCAATCCTGTGTACCAATCCGCTGAATGGCGGAGCGGAAGCCCAAGCCCCGGCAAAGGCCAATCTTGGTACGCTGAAACCGTCGGGCGATATGAGCACCGGAGAACTTATCCCGGAAACCGTTCCTGCGCGCTGCGACGAAAAGGGCTTTCTGCTGATTGGCCCCCCTGTGGACATGGGTCCATATACATTGCCGGGCAATAACTACCATGTGTACGATTATCCGCTCTTCTGGGCCAATGTCCGGGCGGATGCGCTGTGGCGGACACAGAAGTTCATGGAACGGTGAGCAGCTTCCGGCATCCCCGCGAGGACGGGGATCCCACAAGGCATTGCCGGTTCGCCCGAGATTCCCGCCTTCGCGGGAATGGCGAACTCTGCTAGCGGCGAGAGATGAGCTTTATCACTTCCGACATCGCCGAACTCCGCTCCGCCCTTCCCCATGGGGGCGTACTGATCGGCCTCGACGTCGGAACCAAGACTATCGGGACCGCCTTTTGTGACGCTGGATGGACTTTTGCATCGCCCGCCGACCTGATCCGGCGCACCAAATTTTCCAAGGACAAGGCAGCGCTGGCCGCCGCCATCGCCACGAGGGCGACCAAAGGCATCGTCGTCGGCCTGCCGCTCAATATGGACGGCAGCGAAAGCCCGCGGAGCCAGTCGAGTCGGGCCTTTGCGCGCAATATTGCAGACCTTGGGCTTCCCATCCTGCTGCGCGACGAACGCTGGTCGACCCAGGCTATCGAACGCGAGATGATCGCCGCCGACATGAGCCGCGCCAAACGCGCCGCGAAAATAGACAGCGGTGCGGCGGCATTTATCCTGCAAGGTGCCATTGACGCGTTGACTGCGTGATTCCCCTCTCTCCTTTAGGGGAGCGGGATTGCGCCGCTTGCCACCTTCGCCCTTTCCCTCTATGGGCATCGCTTTAATGACATGGACGCAAGCCTTCGCCGCCGACCGTTTCCCCAGCGGCTCGGATGCTTTCCCGCACAAGCATTTGCTTGGTATCGCTGGTCTTCAAAACTGGGAAATTCTCTATATTCTGAAAGAGGCCGAGCAATGGGTTGCGCTCAATCGCTCCGGCGCTGCGAAGCATGACGACCGGTTGGCAGGACTGACCATTATCAACGCCTTCTTCGAAAACTCGACACGTACTTTGCTGTCCTTCGAAATTGCCGGAAAGCGGCTGGGTGCCGACGTCGTCAACATGCACGCCGCGCAATCCAGCGTGAAGAAGGGCGAAACGCTGATCGACACCGCGATGACGCTGAACGCCATGCGTGCCGATGCCATTGTCATTCGACATGCCAGTTCGGGTGCGGTGCAGCTGATTTCGAGCAAGGTCGACTGCCCAGTGCTGAATGCAGGCGATGGCAGCCACGAACACCCCACACAGGCACTTCTCGACGCGCTGACCATCATGCGCCGAAAGGGCAAGATCGAGGGGCAGACAGTGGTCATCTGCGGTGACGTGCTTCACAGTCGTGTAGCGCGATCGAACCTGTTCTGCCTGAAATCGCTCGGTGCAGAAGTCCGGGTGGTCGCCCCGCCTGCCCTGATGCCAATCGGCATCGAAGCGTTCGGCGCCAATGTATATAGCAATTTCGACGCAGCACTGGCGGGTGCGGATGTCGTAATGAAGTTTCGTCTGCAAAACGAACGGATGCAGGGCGATTTCATTCCCTCTCCGCGCGAATATTTTCACCTTTATGGCCTCGATGAGCGACGGCTTGCGCTGGCAAAGCCCGACGCGCTGGTCATGCACCCCGGTCCGATGAACCGCGGCGTGGAAATCGCCAGCAACATTGCAGACCATGTGGAACGCTCTGCAATTACGGAGCAGGTCGAAATGGGTGTTGCCGTCCGCATGGCCTGCCTCGACATATTGACCCGCAAGGCTCGACGCGTGGAGGGCTGGGCATGAGCGGCATCAACATCGTCGGCGGCCATGTCGTATTGCCGGGTCAGGAAAAGGCCGAGGCACTGCATTTGCACATCGAGGGTGAAGCTATTTCATCGG
The DNA here is from genome assembly GCA_016742125.1 of Sphingomonadaceae bacterium. Taxonomy (GTDB): domain Bacteria; phylum Pseudomonadota; class Alphaproteobacteria; order Sphingomonadales; family Sphingomonadaceae; genus Sphingorhabdus_B. Next base: position 20,178 of record JACVCM010000046.1, read on the forward strand.
TAGGCAAGGCCGCACCGATTGCCGATCAAATCGACGCGGCCGGGCTTATTGTCGCACCGGGCATCATCGACCTGGGGGTATTCAAGACCGACAAGCCCGCCTTCCGCTTCGGGGGTATTACACGCGCCGCGCTGATGCCTGACCAGTCGCCAGTGCATGACGATCCTGCGACGGTTCGCTATGCCGCGCTGAAAGGCAAACCGGATTTCTGGGTTCACCCGCTCGCGGCTGCTACGCGTGATCTGGCAGGGCTGCACATGGCCGAAATCGCCCTGATGAAAGAGGCTGGCGCAGTGGGCGTTGCCACGGGCCGCAAATGGATCGCAGATAGCGGTGTGATGCTGCGCATCATGCGCTATTGCGCAGCGCTCGACCTTCCGGTGATTGTGCATTGCGAAGATGGCGGTCTTGCCGGCAATGCCGTGGCAACCCACGGCGAAACCGCAACTTTGCTCGGCCTGTCCAGCGCATCGCCCGCATCCGAGTCTCTCGCTATCAGTCGTGATCTTCTGCTGGCAGAGGAAAGCGGCGCCCATGTTCATTTCAGACAGGTCACCACTGCTCGCGGTCTCGACCTGATCCGGGCAGCCAAAGCCAAGGGGTTGCGAATCAGTTGCGGCATCACGCCCGCCCATCTTTTCCTGTCAGACAATGCCGTTTCCGATTTCCGCACCTTCGCTCGGCTTTCGCCGCCGCTGCGCAGCGAAGCGGATCGGCTGGCCTGCATATCGGCCGTCGCGGACGGGACAATCGATGTACTGGCATCCGGTCATGACCCCAAAGGCCCCGAGGAAAAGCGCCTGCCGTTCTCGGAAGCGGCGCCAGGCATGGCGGGAGCGGAGACGCTACTTGCACTGTCGCTCAATCTCGTGCGCGACGGCACCATTTCGACCGGACGGCTGTTCGAGTTGCTCGCGACCAATCCGGCACGCATCCTCAACCTGAATGCCGGACGGATTGCCGAAAGGTGCGAAGCCGACCTCATCCTGATCGACCCCGACGCACCGTGGCAGGTGGACGCCGACAGGATGACCGCCTTTGCGGGCAACACCCCTTTCGACAAATTGCCCGTCCAGGGCCGTGTTCGCCAAATCATGAAGGGCGGCAAGGTCCTGTAGACCCGCCGCCCTGATGTGATTCCGTCATCCCGAACTTTTTTTCTGGATGACAAATCGTTGTGCGCTGTCCCGAAACAAGTTCGGGACGACAAGATAGCAGTTTAGCGTGAAGCGATCCGGCGACCTGATGCTTTGGCCATGCGAACCGGTGCTGTGCCCGCCGAACTACGCACAAAGCATACACCGCCCTGGGACTTGATCTGGCTGCACGCTGCGCTTGCTGCCGCTGCGCTGTCAAAGCCGGTGGCGGCCAGACGGATGAATTTGCGACCGTTGACGGTAACCGAGGTTTTGGCGGGTTCGAAGCCTCCAAGCAGGCCGTGCCGGTTGCTGAGTTTGGCCCACGCATCATTTGCGACCGCCGCGTTATTGAACGCGCCAAGCTGGACAACATGCGTACCGCCGCTTTTCACCGCCGTCGATGCCGGAACATCGGCCAATGCCAGCTTGACCGGTGCAGACGTTGCTGCCTTTGCCGGACCTGCGGGCGCCTTGATAAGCGGTGCTTCCGCGACAGCCACATCCTCCGGCTCTGCCATCTGCACGGCGGTTTCAACCGCTGCAAAGCCAACGCTGTCGGCAACCGGAGCCGGGCCGATCGCAGCGAGTTCGACTGCCGGCTGCGATGCGGGCACTTCGACCGGCTGGATGGCCGGACCGGCATCGGCGAGGCCGACGGGAGCGACCGCATTGAGCGCCAGACGAACTGGCTGACCGGTGTCGGCCATGTTGGGACGCACCTTCAACAAACCGGCAACGCGCAAGGTGTAGGCTTCTGGACGGGCAAACTGCGCCCATTCGGCGATACGTTCATTGACCTGCGTTTGCGCCATATCCTGCCCCGCCATCACACGGGCATCGCGCCAGCGGCCATCGAGGGCGTAGGCTAATGCCAGATTTTGCCGGGTGCGTGCATTGGCACCGTCAAGGCGAACTGCGTCGCTCAGAACATTTACCGCGTCGCCAGAGCGACCCGCCAGTGCCAGCGTCAAGCCATAGTCGCTGACCGGCACGATGGCGCGATTGGCCTCGACCAGCGCCACAGCCGAATCGACATTGCCTTGCGCGATGCGGGTGAGCGCAAGGCTGATAACAGTGCGCGGATCGACCTGACCCAGGTCCATTACATCCATCAAGGTACGTTCGGCCGACACGAAACGGCCCTGCGCCATGTAAATGCGGGCAAGCAGGGCGCGATAGTCGCGGTTCTGCATGTCAGCCTCGACGGCCAGTTCGGCAAAGGTCAGCGCGCGTTCGGTCTTGCCCTTGGCGAAGGCCTTCTCCGCTTTCTTGGCCCATGCATAGGCCTTTTCAGGTCCGGCTTTCTTTGCCGATACCTTGTCGGTGTTGCCGAAACCGGCACTCGTCGGAGTAACGGCCGCACCCGCTACCACAGCGGTCGACAAAGCGAGCTTCACGACAAATTTGCTATTCATGGCTTCACCTCAAAAAAGCGCAAAAGCGGGTTCAATGTTTTTTCGCCGGAACCGAGGCGGCGAGCGCGCCGATTTCGGGCATGGATTCAAGAAAGGCGTCAAGCGCGTCGGTCACAAGCTGTTGCGCCGACTGGTGACGCACGGCGCAGGCCAGGCGCAGTTTCAGATGGCGCTGGCTATCGAGACGAAGCGTGAAAGCGGCCTTGTCCTTCATGCCGGGCTTCGAACGTGCCTTCGAACGCGGCGCGTCGGTTGCGCGGCTCCGGTCGATCGGCGTGACCACCGGTTCCGGGGTCATCGATACCACGGTCATCGCGGCACCAACCGGCGCGATATCCTGGGTAAAGCTGTCGAAGCCAGCCTCGGCTTCTTCCTCACCCTCATATTCTTCGGCTATACGGTCCTGCTGATGCTTTACATCCGGCACCGCAGCCGCAAGCGGGTTGGTCCCGTGGAAATTATGGTCATAGTCCATCGGTGCCGAGGGGTCGGGATCGACATCATAACCCATGTCGTTCCAGCCCAGATCGTCATGCGCAAGCGCGGCATTGCCGTTGGTGCTCAGCATTGATGGCCGACGCATCGCGGGACGGGCCAGACCCTTACGGGCCAGCAAAACGCCTGACAGCGATGCAAGTGGTTTCGGTTCGCTCATATTTTCTGCCCCCTTCACGCTTTAGCCGACAACCCGGCGCCCAAATCCGCCCATCGGTCGGGCGGCTATGGTTTGCGGATTGGCCGTAGCGGCGGGGGCGACGGAAGAGGGGGGGAGGGGACGTTATGGCTGGGGGACGCGCAAGAATCGACACAGAAGCTGAAAATTACCCTGGGTACCGGACACCCCGCCGAACTCCATCCACCGGCGG
>JACVCM010000046.1:23607-24604 GCA_016742125.1 Sphingomonadaceae bacterium
GTGCGGCGGAAATTCTTTTCGAGGCGATCGGAAATATAGGCCCAGAGTTGCTGAACCTCCTGCGAGGACCGACCACCCGGGTCGATTTCCATCACGGTGCGGCCATCGATCATTGACGCCGCAAAGTCGGTGCGATGGTGCAGCGTAATCGGTGCCACCGTTCCATGCTGCGAAAGCGCGACAGCAGCTTCCGATGTTATTTTCGCTTTCGGAGTGGCGGCATTCACCACGAAAATCAGGGGCTTGCCGGCGCGTTCGCAAAGATCGACGGTCGCGCCGACAGCACGCAGGTCGTGCGGGCTGGGGCGGGTCGGGACGACGATGAGTTCGGCAACCGAGATAACGCTCTGGATCGCCATCGTGATAGCAGGCGGCGTATCGATAACAGCGAGCTTGAAGCCCTGCTGACGCAATATGGCCAGATCCGACGCCAGACGGGCGACGGTTGTCTGCGCAAAGGCTGGCAATTCCGCCTCGCGCTCGTTCCACCAGTCGGCAAGCGAGCCCTGCGGATCGATATCGATCAAGACGACGGGCCCGGCGCCGGCAAGTTGCGCCTGAACCGCCAAATGGCCAGAAAGCGTGGTTTTGCCCGATCCACCCTTCTGCGATGCTAATGCGAGAACCCTCACATCATTCCCCTTTGCAAATGTTTCGAGGACGGATGTGACAGAACAGGGCTAAAAATCCGTTAACGCTCCCGGCAATTTCGGCGTTGCTTTTCATGCGGGAATGGCAGCTCGCCTTAATATGGAAAGCGGCCCGCGGCCTAATCATTTGGCTGTTGGGGCTGGTTAAGCTATTATCCGGTTTTGTTTACCATTTTTCAGTTTCTATCATGTTATGCGCGTGGTGCATCGAACGGAGTATGGAAATGGCAATCGGGTCGCATCTTTCAAAAATCGCGCTGGCCGCAGTGGCCCTTTCGCTGTTTACCAGCCCGGCTGCCGCAGACGTCAAGGCAGGCGTCGATGCGTGGAGCCGCGGCGAATATGAG
>JACVCM010000047.1 GCA_016742125.1 Sphingomonadaceae bacterium
ACCGGGCTTTTTCCTGATGGGGCTGGGCCTTGCCGGGCTGATCGTCGGCACCGTCGATTATTATCTGCCGATTACCGTCGCTTATCAGGTTGCGCTGTTTGCGGTCCTGTCGGTGCTGACTGTCTTTGCCGGCAAGAAATTTCTTCAGCAAAACCCCATCGAAACGGACGACCCAAAGCTGAACGACCGCGGAGCAAGACTGACCGGAGAGGTCGTTACCGTCGTCGAGGCTATCAGCAACGGTCATGGCCGCGTGAAAGTCGGCGACACCGAATGGTCGGCGCGCGGAGCGGATGCGAGCGTGGGCACGCGCGTTAGGGTTGTAGGAGCGGATGGGGCGGTGCTGATGGTGGAGGGGGTCGTTTGACGCCGATCACCCTAAGCGAGTTGATCTGCGCCATCTCCGCTCGAAAAAGCGCACCAGTACATTCCAACCGGGGACCATAATGAAGTCTGTTCGCACCTTCTTCGCTGCGCTCGCCTTGTGCGCCGCAACATCGGCAGCCTCCCAAGATCCCGTATTCGACGTTCATGTCCACTTGCGGGAAGGTTCGGCCTCGGTTGCTGAATATGAAAGGCAGATCAAAGCCAATGGTCGCATGATCACAGGCTTTGCCGCGATGTGGTTCGGCGGGCCAGCGCAGGCGCTTGCCGGTAATCCCGACCAGATACGGCGCAGCAATGATGGCATTATGGCACTGGCCGCGACAAACCGGAAGATAATACCAGTCGCCACCGTCCATCCTTATGACGGCGACGCGGCGATAAAAGAGGTGAACCGCGTCGCGGCGCGTGGCGTAAAGATATTAAAGCTTCACGCCCATACACAGAAATTCGATGTGGCGGACCAGCGCGTTCTGACGCTGGTGAAGGCGGCGGGCGCGCGCCAGATGATCATCCTTATGGACAATGCCAGCATCCTGCCGGGCGACAATGAGAAGCTGTTCAACTTGGCTGTCGCTGCGCCTGATACGCGATTCGTCTTCGCGCATATGGGCGCCATGAATTTCCGTTTCTGGAACATTCTGGCGCTCGCCCGCACTGCAGACGGATTTGCAATGCCTAATGTCTGGTTCGATCTCTCCGCCACGGTGCTCCTCGCCGCCGACACGCCGATCGAGGAGGAGTTTGTGTGGACGGTACGCAATGTCGGCGTGGAACGGGTACTGCTTGGTTCGGATTACCCACAAATGTCGCTCGACCAGACACTTGATGCACTGGAAAAGGTGGACTTCACTCCCGCCGAGAAAGCACAAATCCGCTACGGCAATGCTGCGAAACTCTTTGGGCTGGATGGCGGGCAGTAGCCATCCTGAAATGTTACCGCGCCATCTTGCCTGCCATGCCGATAATGTCATCCAGCGGATTGCCGTCGCCGTCCATATCGAGCAGCGAACCAAGACCGCCCAGGCCTCCGCCCGCAGGCGCCGACTGACCGCCCCCGCCCAGCAATCCCCCCAGCGCGCCGCCGAGTATACCGCCCAAGCCGCCGCCCGGTTGTCCGCCGCCGCTCTGTTTGGCGAGATATCCCGCCACCAGCATCGCCAGTATCGGCAGCATTTTCTTAAGCAGCGAGGGATCGATGCCCGTCTGCGCCGAGGCATTACCTGCGACTTGACGGCTGACCTCTTTCGATCCGAAAATCTGGCCGAGAACATCATTGCCCTTTTCCACCGGCGTCGGCTCGGGCGAGACCACCGCGTCGAACAGCCCGCCACCACCAAGACCGCCCAGTAATCCGCCAAGCCCTTCCAGCCCGCCGGGCTGCGCCTGCGTGGTTTTCTTGAAACCCCCAAGGATAGCGGGCAGCAGCGCGGCGGCGCCCGCTTCCGCAACTTGCTCATTCACACCAAGCTGTTGCGCCACCTTTCCGATGGCGCCGGTCTGCTTCAAGACGCTGGCAATATTCATGTCGGATTCCTCCTCAAAATTTCCGGAAGACTGCGCCTATTTCGTGCCATTGGCAAGACAGGTGGCCGGGGCAAACACACGATATTTCCTGAATTTACATTCGCGCGGACATTACGTCTCCCAAATTTCACAACAGCCGTATATCGTCTTCGTTTGGCCACCCCCCGGCCAAATATCGCAGGAGAAATTTCATGGGCATTTTTAGCAGCATCAAGGACGCCATTTTCGGCAAAAAAGCCGTGGCGGCCACGCCGAAAGCACAGAGTTCGGCTATTCCGCTCGAACCCACGGCCGAGGCGGTCGCACCGCAGCCCGCGCCCATGGAGGAAATTGACGTAATCGCGCATCTCGAGGAAATCGACCGCACAGACGGCCGCAATCTCAACTGGCGCACGTCCATTGTCGACCTCATGAAGATGCTCGGCATGGAAAGCTCGCTGCAAGAGCGCAAGGATCTGGCGATGGAGCTAGGCTATACCGGCACTCTGGAAGGCAGCGCCGAAATGAACATGTGGCTGCACAAGGCCGTCATGCGCGAACTGGCCAAAAATGGTGGCAAGGTACCTGCCGAATTGATGGACTAGATTTCGGATAGGCTGGCGCGGTCGGACTCAACGAAGCCCCGCCGCGCCGGTATCGAGAAAAGCAACTCTTTCGAATAGAATCGCAGCGGCAAGTCCCGGCGCCCCCGCGCCGACATGAGGAGCGCATTGACCACCTCGCAGAGCGGCGTCGCAGTTCCGACCTCGGCCAGATGCGCCTTTACCCCGGCAATATAGACCTGCGTGATCGTCTCATGATAGCCTTGTGTGTCGTCGTTCACGCCGCCTACGGCCTCATTGTAGCGCGAGATAATGCCCGGCAGTTCCTGCTCGATTGCGATGTCAGGCCGGTCGCGGGCAATCCAGGTACAGGCCGCCAGATGCGCCTCATGCGTCCACTCCGGCCTGGGTAGCGTACGTGCCAGCAGACCTTCTCCGATACGGACAATCGACGCGTCATCGCTGAATAATCGGACTTCGAATTCGGACATTTCCGGGTTTCCTGTCAGCCCGGAATGTCCGGGCCAGTTATGCGGCTTTGGGCGCCGACTGCCTTACACCTTCGTCGACATGATCGGCAAATTGCGCGAAATTATCGATGAATTGCTGGACCAGACTGCGCGCAGTGGCGTCATATTCGGCCTTGTCCACCCATGCTTCGCGTGGGTTCAAAATGCCGCTGTCGACACCCGGAACGGCCACCGGAAACTCGAAACCGAAATTCGGGTCCTTCCGGAATTCAGCATTATTGAGGCTCCCGTCGAGCGCGGCATTAAGCAACGCCCGGGTCGCCTTGATCGGCATCCGGCTGATCCCCGGCATTGTTGCCTTGCCGCCGGTCCAGCCGGTATTGACCAGCCAGCACTGCACGCCGCCCTTGGCAATCCGCTCTTTAAGAAGGTTCCCGTAAACGCTCGGATGGCGCGGCATGAAGGGGGCACCGAAGCATGTGGAGAAAGTCGCCTCCGGCTCGGTCACGCCGATTTCGGTTCCCGCGACGCGCGCAGTGTAGCCCGACAGGAAATGATACATGGCCTGCTCCGGCGTCAGCTTCGCAATTGGCGGTAGCACGCCGTAAGCATCGGCAGTGAGGAAGATGATGGTCTTCGGCACCGGCCCCATATTCTGTTCCGACGTGTTGGGGATGAAGTCGATAGGGTAAGAGCCACGGCTGTTCTCGGCCAGGCTGGCATCGTCGAAATCAAGCTCGCGTGTTTCAGGGTCCATCACGACATTTTCGAGCACCGTGCCGAAGCGCTTGGTGGTCGCGAAAATCTCAGGCTCCGCCTCTGGCGACAGCCGGATCATCTTGGCATAGCAGCCACCTTCGAAGTTGAAGACAGCGGTATCCGACCAGCCATGCTCGTCATCGCCGATCAGTGTGCGGTTGGCGTCGGCAGACAGAGTCGTTTTGCCCGTCCCTGACAGGCCGAAGAACACCGCGGTATCGCCATCCCTCCCGATATTGGCCGAACAGTGCATCGGCATGACGCCCTTTACCGGAAGCAGGTAGTTCAAGATGCCGAACACCGACTTCTTCATTTCGCCGGCATAAGCTGTGCCACCGATCAGGATCAGCTTCTCGGTGAAATTGACCGCGATCACGGTCTGCGTGCGGCAGCCATGCCGCACGGGTTCGGCACGAAAGCTCGGCAGATCGATTATGGTATATTCTGGAACGAAATTCGCCAACTCGCCGACCGTCGGCCGCACCAGCAGCGTGCGGATAAACAGGTTATGCCACGCCAATTCATTGATGACACGGACATTGACGCGATGCTCCGGCTGCGAACCACCGAAAAGATCTGCGACATATAGCTTGGACCTGTCGCCCAAGGCAGCAAGGAAATCGGCCTTGAGCGCGGCGAAGTGCGCAGGGTCCATCGCCACATTTGTCTTGCCCCACCAAATGGTGTTTTCCGTTTCAGCATCGCGGACAATGAATTTGTCTTTGGCGGACCGCCCCGTGTGCTCGCCGGTCTTCACCACCAGCGGTCCATCCTTCGCCAGCAACCCCTCTCCATTAGCGAGCGCCGCTTCTACCAGCGGGGCCGTGCCCAGATTGGTAAAAAGTTCGGCCGGGGTTGAAATGCCCTGCTGTTCCAAGGAGATGTTAAGGGCAACTGACATGAATTCGGTCTCCAATCGGCCGGACGAGGTAGATATGCGAATCTAAGGGAATACGTATGCACTAAATCTGGTGGCGCCGGTAGCGGAGAGTCATCGAAACGTCAAACGCTATGGATTGAACGTCGGCAATCCGCCCCCTATAGGCGTTACATGAGTGCGACAATCGCCTTGGTCGACGACGACCGGAATATTTTGACCTCGGTATCGATAGCGATGCAGGCAGAGGGGTATATCACCCGGCTTTATCCCGACGGTGAAAGCGCGTTGGGAGCGTTGCTTGAAAACCCTGCTGACCTCGGCATTTTCGATATCAAGATGCCGCGTATGGACGGTTTGGAACTTCTGCGCCGTCTGCGGGAAAAGAGCCCGATGCCGGTCATTTTCCTGACCTCGAAGGACGAGGAACTCGACGAGGCGCTGGGACTGGCGATGGGCGCCGACGATTATATCACGAAGCCTTTTTCGCAACGGCTGCTGATTGCTCGCGTAAAGGCTATATTGCGGCGGGCCACATATGACAAAGCGCCCGCCAATGGCGAAGCGTCCGTTGAACCGGAACCGATGGTGCGCGGCAAACTGGAAATGGATCCTGCCCGTCATAACGTTAAATGGAACGGGAAGCCGCTGACCCTGACCGTTACCGAATTTCTGATATTGGAGGCACTTGCAAGTCGGCCAGGTGTTGTGCGTACCCGTGACCAGCTCATGGATGCGGCATATCAAGACGATGTTTATGTCGACGATCGTACGATCGATAGTCACATCAAGCGACTGCGCCGCAAGTTCCGCGAAATCGATCCCGACTTTTCTGCCATCGACACGCTTTATGGAGCGGGATATCGCTTCGCCGACGGCTGAGCCCGCTGATCTTCAGCTGGGGTGGAGCCGGGGGTTATCTTTGACCACCCGAATCCTCGCCGTAAATCTCTTCGTCCTGGCGTTGCTCGGAGCGGGTCTGTTTTTTCTGGATAGCTATCGCGTCCGCTTGATCGACGAACGCGAACTTGCGGCTCGCAATCAGGCAGAGTTTCTGGTGCGCAGCTTGCCGATGGTCCCCACCGAGAAACAGGGCGCCTATATTACAGCCTTCGGACGGCAGAACCAGTCGAGAATCAGGCTGTACGACGACAGCGGTCGCAAGCTGCTCGATAGTTTTGAGCTGGGCAAGCCGACATATATTTTCCGCGATCCCAAGGAGGAGCCCTGGCGTAAGGTCGCAGCCCGCGGGATAGACCGAGTATTCGATTTTCTGGTCGGAGCGCCTGAACTCGCCCGCTTCGTCGAGCCGCAGACCGACCGCGCGGACGCCTGGCAGGAGATGGAACGCGCCAGACCGGGAAAGCCCGTTTCCCAAGCGCGATTTGCGCCGGACCTTACCCATGTGATTAGCGCCGGCGCCGTCTCGCCTGACGGCACCTATTGGGTGCTCACCACTGCAAATGAGCGGGACATACGTCTATTCGTCCGTGCTGAGCGGTTCAACGTCGGCATGTTTTCCTTGCTGGCACTAGGGATTGGCGTCCTGCTATCCATATTTCTCGCGCGCACCATCGTCCGGCCCTTGCGCCACCTTGCCCGCGCCGCAGTCAAGGTGCGGTTGGGTCGCGCACAGGAGGTAACCGTTCCTCGATTGCCCTCCCGCCGCGACGAGATAGGCATGCTGGCCCGCGCACTTTCCGACATGAGCATCGCCCTGCGGCAGCGGATCGATGCGACCGAGGCATTCGCCGCCGATGTCGCGCACGAGATCAAGAATCCGCTCGCCTCGCTTCGCTCGGCTCTAGACGGCGCCGAACGTATCGAGGATCCGGGTCTACGGGCGCAGCTTATGGATGTTGCGAAGGCCGATGTGCAACGTATGGACCGACTGATCAGCGATATCTCGGACGCCAGCCGCGTCGACTCACAGCTGGCAAAAGCCAAATTCGAAATGATCGACCTTGGTGACATGATAGAGCAACTATTACAGGCACGCGAAAACAGGGGCGGTGACGGCAGCGTCCGCATTGCGTTTGCTCGGCCGCGTAAGATGCTGGCAACGGTGATGGGAGAGGATGTCCGGCTGGAGCGGATGCTGACCAATCTTATAGACAACGCCGTATCATTCTCGCCCCCGGAAGCTGTCGTCGAAATATCTGCAACGCTCGCGGATGACGAAGTTCTTATTCGCATCAGTGATGAAGGTCCCGGCGTGCCCGAGCAGGATCGGGAGGCAATATTCCGCCGGTTCCACAGCGAGCGACCGGCATCCGAAAACTTCGGGCAGCATAGCGGTCTCGGCCTCGCTATTGCCCGGACCATTGTCGAGGGACATCAGGGACGGATTTCGGTACGCGACCGCGTCGATGGCAAGGGCGGGGCCTGTTTCGAGATTGCGCTACCCTGCGCGGCTTCGTCCAGCCAGTGAGCCAGGAACTGATACATGGGACGGCAGTAGCCATAAACGGCAACGGCATATTGTTGGTCGGTCCGTCCGGGTCGGGCAAATCCGACCTCGCCTTGCGGCTGATCGATCGTGGATCCGTGCTCGTTAGCGACGACATCGTGATTTTGTCGAATGTCGGCAACTGCCTGTCGGTCGGTGCTGCACCGAATATAGAAGGAAAGATTGAAGTTAGAGGCGTTGGAATTTGCACGGTGCCACATGTACCGTCGGCGTCCCTTAGGCTTGTCATCGCACTGTCCGACAAGGTCGAACGACTGCCCGATGAAAACCGGACGATCAAACTGCTGGGTGTCGATGTGCCGCAACTAGACCTGGCGCCATTCGAAATCAGTACAGCGTTAAAAGTGGAAATCGCGCTTCGCGACGTGGTTGACGCCACGGTGGATGCAGTGTCACAAGGCCAGCAGGAATGACCGGCAGAAAACCACAGAAACCGCAAACCATCCTGCTTGTTACCGGCTTGTCAGGGGCCGGAAAGTCGACCGTCCTGAAAACGCTGGAAGATATGGGTTGGGAAGCAGTGGATAATTTTCCGATCCGGTTGGCCGGACCTTTGCTGGACATCCCGACGACCGGAGGCCGCTCCGGTCCAGCCGTACCGCTGGCGCTTGGATTCGATAGCCGGACACGCGGGTTCAAGGTCGAGCAGCTTATCAAGCAAATCAAGACTTTGCAGAAAAATCCGCAACTGAACATCATGACAATGTTCCTCGATTGTGCCGGCATGGAGATCGAGCGCCGCTATGCCGAAACGCGCCGCCGCCATCCGCTGGCCCAGGACCGGCCGGCGATTGACGGCATCGGCCTTGAGCGCATGATGATGGAGCCGCTGCGACGCTGGGCAGAAACCGTTATCGATACCACAAGGCTTTCGGCGAACGATCTACAGGCGGACATACGCGAGCGCTTCAGCGCCCAGGTAGCAGGTCACTCGACCGTGACCGTGACGAGTTTTGGCTTTTCCCGAGGCGTGCCGCACAATGCCGATCTCGTTTTCGATCTCCGCTTCCTGCGCAATCCGCATTGGGACAACATACTTCGGCCGATGACTGGTCTCGACCCCGAAGTATCTGCCTATGTCGAAGCGGACCCGGAATATGACGAAGCAATCGCGAAAATAAAGGATTTGCTTGGCTTTCTCCTCCCGCTCTACGATTCGCAGGGGAAGGCCTATGTCAATATCGCATTCGGCTGCACTGGCGGGCGTCACAGGTCGGTACATGTTGCCGAGGAGTTCGGCAAATGGTTGCGCGACGAAGGATTTTCCCCCACTGTGGTCCACCGCAATCTGACGTCAAGACCGGTTGACGCGCTCGAAGGGCCTGCTAACGGCGCCAACACGAAAAAGACAAGACGGGGTGGCAAGAGTACATGATCGGTTTGATTTTGGTCACGCATGGCAGGCTGGCGGAAGAGTTTCTCGTCGCGCTGGAACATGTTGTTGGCCCGCAAAAGCAGGTGGCAACGATCTGTATCGGGCCGCATGACGACATGGAAAGTCGCCGCAAGGAAATTGCCGCCGCCATCAAGCGCGTTGAAAGCGGTAAAGGTGTCATCATTCTTACCGATCTGTTCGGTGGCACGCCATCGAACCTTTCGATCTCGCTACTCGACGCGGGCCGGGTCGAGGTAATTGCGGGCGTCAATTTGCCAATGCTGATCCGACTGGACAGCGCCCGCAAGAACATGGATGTCCGGGACGCGGTGGCCGCTGCGAGAGAGGCAGGCCGCAAATATATCAGCGTGGCATCCGAAGTGCTGGAGGCATCGCGGTGACGCGGGTCAGCCGTCCCGTTACGATCGTGAACCAAAAGGGACTGCATGCGCGGGCCAGCGCCAAATTTGTAACCTTTGTCAGTCGCCTGCCAGACGGCGTCAGGGTCGAGGTCGAAAAGGACGGACAATGCGTCACCGGTACGTCGATCATGGGACTGATGATGCTTGGCGCAGCCAAAGGCAGTGAGATTACCGTCCACGTCGAAGGCGAACAGGCAGATATGGCGTTAGAGAAATTGGTGGGTTTGGTGGTCGACGGTTTCGGCGAAGATTAGGACCAAGATCGATGCGCCGGGAGATTACCGGATTTTCCAATCCGCTGTTGAAAGAGGTCCGCAGCCTTCGCGAGAAAAAACTTCGCAAGCGCGCAGGCAAATTTCTTGCCGAGGGGTTGCGCATCATGACCGAAGCGCGCGACGCAGGCTTCCTCCCGGAAATGCTGTTTCGCGTCAGGGACCGGGAAGTGCATGCCCTGGAGATCGCGCTTGAATCTGCTGTGCTGTCCGCAGGCGGCGATATCATCGAGACCACTGCGGAGATCATGTCCAAATTGTCCGGTAAGGACAATCCGCAGGCGGTGGTCGGCGTCTATCGAGACCATGGCACCGCACTTGCGGAAATTGACAGAACAAGCGCACCTATCTGGTTGATCGCGCAGGCGATGCGGGATCCGGGCAATCTGGGCACGATGCTGCGCACCGGCGATGCTGTCGGCGCTGGCGGATTGTTCCTCATTGACGATTGCACCGACCCCTTTTCCGTCGAGTCGGTCCGCGCGAGTATGGGGGCAATTTTCACGCAGAAGATCGTCCAGTGTCGATGGACCGAATTTGTCGAATGGCTTCGCAGGGGGGACGGCCAGCTCGTGGGTACGAGCCTCCAAACCGACACCGACTATCAGGCGGCGACCTATGTGGCGCCATGCTTCATCGTCACAGGCAACGAGGCACAGGGTCTTCCTGAAGAATATGAGGCGGCATGCGACCTGCTGGTCAAAATGCCAATGCGGGGAAAGGCCGACAGCCTGAACGCGGCAGTTGCGACTGCAGTGATGGCTTATGAAGTGTTAAACCAGTTCCGCCGGAATTGACGCCGTTCATTGCCGGTTCGCTTTTGGGACGTTAGCGTATCGCAATGCACAGACTCGCTTTGCTCATCGCCCCAGCCCTGGCCTTGACCGCGTGCCAGACCGTTCCCGAAGCTGACCCTGCCGGGCCAGCACCCTATAAGGCAGCGGGCACCGAACCTTTTTGGGGACTTTCGATTGAAACATCCGGAATGACATTCAGTCGTGCAGGCGAACGCGATGTGCGCGTTTCCGGTCACGAAGCGCGTCCGAGTTTCAACGGATGGCGCTATGTCTCCGATCGCATCATCGCTGATATCACTTTCGTGCAATGCAGCGACGGGATGAGCGACAATGTGTATAAGGATAGCGTAACTGTCATCGTCGACGGTAAAACATATAAAGGCTGCGGCGGAGGCGTTGTTGCCTCCACGCGTTAATCACTCATTCGCAGCCTTGTCGGAAAGCCTCTGCGTGTCCGCCTCACCATAGCGGGGCAAAGCCTCGACCGCGCCAATCTCCTCAAGTGGTCGCTGACCCGTTTCGATATTGAGTTCAGCAAACCGCCGACCCGTGGACATCACATTGCGTTCAAAACTGCCCACGAACTTGTTGTAATTGTTCACCGCTGACGTCAGCCCGCTGCCGACCGACTTCAGGTGCTGCGCCGCGACCGCCAGCCGATCGTACATCTCCTTGCCCAGCTGACCTATCTGCTTCGCTTCGCGTGCCAGTCCTTCTTGCCGCCACACGCTAGCCACCGTCCGGGCGATAGCCACCAAATTGGTCGGTGTCGCCAGGAGAACCTTCTTTTCGAAGGCCAAATCCCACAAATCCGGCTGATGCTCCAATGCTGCTGCAAGAAAATGCTCGCCGGGTACGAACATGATGACATAGTCGGGCGCTTCGTTGAACTGGTCCCAATAGGCCTTGCGCGACAAACCCTCGATATGCGTGCGCATCGAAGCGGTGTGACGCGCCATTGCCGCCTGCCGAGGCAGATCGTCGTCGGCATTGAATGCGTCCTGATAATCGTTGAGCGAAACCTTGGCATCGATCACCAGCTTGCGCCCGCCCGGTATGTTGATCACTGCATCGGGGCGTAACCGTCCGTCCTCAGTCCCTACAGTCGTTTCCGTTACGAAATCGACATGTTCGGCCAGTCCGCAGCTTTCGAGTACATTTTTAAGCTGCTGCTCGCCCCAACGCCCGCGCGCCTTGGGCGCGTTGCGCAAGCTGTTGACCAGCCGTGCCGCTTCCTCGCGAACCTGTTGCTGCCCGGCCTTCATCTCGCCGATCAGCCCCTGCAGATTGCCATAGGCCTCAACGCGCTCGCGCTCGATCTTGCCGACCTGCTCTTCATAGGCCTTGAGCCGTTCACCTACCGGCGAAAGAAGTTGCTTCAGTCGTTCCTCATTCTTCTCACCAGCCTGGTGAAAGCGCTCATCTGCGCGTTGCAGGAATGCTGTCTGCGCTTCGCCCAATATCTTCTGCCCGATCTCGCCAAAGTGTGCAGACAGCATCTCCTTGGCCTCGGCCAAAGCCGCTTTTTGGGCCTCGAACGAACGCTCACGTTCTTCGAGTGCCGTTTCAATCTCTACAACGCGCAGCCGCGCCTCATCCCGCTCTTCGGCAACCCCGTTTAGCGACAGCCGCAGACTCGCAACGGTCTCGGCTCCCCCTGTCGCGCTCTTTCCGCCCAGAACCCAGCCTACAGCCAGTCCCAAGAGTAGCGCTATGACGGCAACTATAACGGCAACTAATGGCTCCAATCCCGCACTCCATATCTAGAACGAATATGGAACATAGCCCCATGGGACTCTGCGTCAAGTCGTTATCGCTGCTCGCCTCGCGCGTTTCACTTTTGCATAACCGACCATGCTGAACGGCAGCAACCCGACATAAACCAGGCTGGCCCCGATTAACGCCACCCAGGGTGCCGCTATCAGCGTCGCTCCGAACAGCCCAACGCCAGCCAGAGCGAGGAAGCGGAAACTCGGGCGGACCTTGAGCGACCCCCAACTGAAGGTCGCGACGTTGGAAATCATCAACGCAGCCACAATCAGCAGCCAAGGCGCGACAATTCTGTAATCGCGTACCCACTCTGCGCCGGTTTCAAACCAGATTAGCATCGGTAACAGCGCCAGTCCCGCCCCAGGCGGAGACGGCACCCCCGTGTTGAACCCAGCGGATTTATGCGGCTGATGCTGGGTGTCGATCCGTGCGTTGAACCGCGCCAGCCTGAGCGCGGCGCACAGCACAAAGAAAACCGAGATTGTCCAGCCAAAACGAGGCATGTCCTGCATGACCCAGATATACAAAACCAACGCCGGCGTCGCCCCGAAGGCAATGACGTCCGACAGCGAATCCAGCTCTGCGCCAAAGCGGCTTTCGCCTTTCAGGAGCCGCGCAATCCGCCCGTCCATCGCGTCGAGCACGCCTGCGACCACAATCGCCGCCACCGCATTTTCCCAACGACCCTGCAGCGCGAACCAGGCACCGGACAAACCAGTGCAGAGTGCCAGGGCCGTGACTGCATTGGGTGCCAAAGCTCGAAGCGAAATGCCCGGGCGACTAACCTCGCTGTCCATCAGTGCGCTACTGCGATCAGATCTTGGTCCACCCCAAGTTCCGCAATAACCGTTTCTCCTGCAATGCAGCGCTGTCCTTTGATAACGCGCGAGGCGGTTCCTTGCGGCAGGTAAACGTCGACGCGGCTACCAAAACGGATCAGGCCGACCCGCTGACCGATCGCGACGCTATCGCCTTCCTTGACAAAGGCCACGATGCGCCGTGCTACCAACCCCGCAATCTGCGTAAAGCCGATACGAACACCGTCGCTGCGTTCGACAAGGAAATGCTGGCGCTCATTTTCGTCGCTTGCCTTGTCGAGATCGGCATTGAGGAATTTGCCCGCGATATAGACAACACGCTTGATCGTCCCGCGAATGGGCGTGCGGTTGATGTGGACGTCGAACACACTCATGAAAATCGACACGCGGGTCATCGGCTGATCACCCAACCCGTCCGGCCCGCGCAACTCAGGCGGCGGCGGTACACGTTCGATCAGCGTGACCAGTCCGTCGGCAGGGGCGACAACAAATCGATCATCGGTAGGTGTAGCCCTTGCAGGATCGCGAAAGAAAGCCAGCGTCCACGCGGTCACAGCCGCCATGGGCCAAGCGAGCGTCTCCCACGCCATGAAAGCGAAGAATAAGGTGATGCCTCCGGCTATCAGGCCAAATTTGCGGCCTTCTGGATGGACGGGAGGAAAAGACCACTTTGCGACCCCGGTGCCCCGGTTGGTAAGTTCTTGTCTGCTCATCTAGCCTAACTAGGCGGTAGGGCCTGATGTTACAACCGTTAGATGCCCTGCTCGGCGTCTATCCTGACAAATTCGGGCAGGCGGTTGAACATGCCGCAAATATTGCTATGGCACCGCTCGAACAACAACCTTCCCAATGGAAAGCGTTTCCAGACATGGCAAAAATCAAGGTGAAAAATCCGGTCGTTGAACTCGACGGCGACGAAATGACCCGCATCATCTGGGAATGGATCCGCGAACGGCTTATTCTTCCCTACCTTGATATAGACCTTAAATATTATGACCTTGGCGTCGAGCATCGCGATGCCACCGACGATAGGGTGACGGTTGAATCCGCCAATGCGATCCGCGAATATGGCGTCGGGGTGAAATGCGCGACGATCACTCCCGACGAAGCCCGCGTCGAGGAATTTAACCTCAAAAAAATGTGGAAATCGCCGAACGGGACGATCCGAAATATTCTGGGCGGCGTCGTATTCCGCGAACCGATTGTCATCCAGAATGTCCCGCGGCTCATTCCCGGCTGGACCGATCCCATCGTTGTTGGACGCCATGCTTTTGGCGACCAGTATCGTGCGACCGACTATCTGGTTCCGGGCCCCGGAACGCTACGTCTTGTCTGGGATGGCGACGACGGCCGAACGATCGACGAGGAAGTATTCCGCTTCCCATCGGCAGGTGTTGCGATGGCCATGTACAATCTGGACGATTCGATCCGTGATTTTGCGCGCGCCTCGTTGAACTATGGCGTAAACCGCGAATGGCCGGTCTATCTGTCGACCAAGAACACCATCCTCAAGGCCTATGACGGCCGCTTCAAGGATTTGTTCCAGGAAGTCTATGAAAATGAATTTGCCGCCAAGTTCAAGGAACTGGGCATTGTATACGAACATCGCCTGATCGACGACATGGTCGCTTCCGCGCTCAAATGGTCGGGCAAATTCATCTGGGCGTGCAAAAACTATGACGGCGATGTGCAGTCGGACCAGGTGGCGCAAGGTTTTGGCTCGCTGGGCCTCATGACCTCGATCCTGATGACCCCCGACGGCAAGACTGTAGAGGCCGAGGCGGCACACGGAACAGTCACCCGCCATTATCGCCAGCATCAGCAGGGTAAGGCAACGTCGACCAACCCCATCGCCTCGATCTTTGCGTGGACTGGCGGCCTCAAATTCCGTGGGAAGTTTGATGAAACGCCGGAAGTTACGCGGTTCGCCGAAACCTTGGAGCAGGTCTGCATCGAGACCGTCGAAGACGGGCACATGACCAAGGATCTGGCCATCCTGATTGGCCCTGATCAAGGCTGGGAAACGACTGAACAGTTTTTTGAAAGCGTGCGGTCGAATCTCGAAAAGAAAATGGGCAGCTGGCAATAACTGCGAAGTTTTCGTAATCGAAAGGCGCGGGACGGCAACGTTTCGCGCTTTTTTCTTCTGGACCGCCCTTCCCTTCGCTTGAAGCCTGTGCCTAATAAGCAGCCATGGCGGGCGAACTCCAGACTGAAGGGCTCAGCAATGCGCTGGTGATATTGGGGGCGGCAGGCATTGTCATCCCAGCCTTTGCGCGCGCGCGAGTGAACCCGATCGTCGGCTTTTTGCTTGTCGGTGTGCTGGTGGGCCCCTTCGCCCTCGGCTCATTGGCTACCGAACTTCCGTGGCTGAGATGGGTCACGATTTCCAGCGTCGAAGAAATCAGCCCGCTCGGCGAGTACGGCATCATATTGTTGCTTTTCACCATAGGACTCGAGCTGTCTTTCCGCCGCCTGTGGAAAATGCGACGCACTGTCTTTGTGCTCGGGCCCGCGGAACTGTTCGGCAGTGCGGTTATCGTCGCGCTTGGCCTGTCGATGCTGGGCTATGGCTGGCCCAGCGCTGTCGGCCTCGGCCTGGCGCTTGCATTGTCCTCCACAGCGCTGGTCGTCCCGATTGCGGGGACGCAATCCGCGGTCGGTCGCCGGGCATTGGGAATGCTTCTATTCGAAGATGTGGCCATCGTTCCCATCATTTTCCTGCTCGGCGCGCTTGCGCCGCAGGCCGCACATGGCTCGCTCGATGGTCTTTTGACGGTCCTGTGGCAGGGTGCGGCGATGGTAGCGCTCATGCTGGTTCTGGGGCGTTTTCTTCTCCCTTTCCTGTTTGGGCAAGCGGCCCGGACAAAAAGTCCGGAGCTATTTCTGGCAATCAGTCTGCTTGTTGTCATCATCGCCAGCCTTGCCACCAGCGCGGTCGGCCTGTCGCCGATATTCGGGGCGCTGATTGCTGGACTGTTAATTGCGGAAACCGATTACCGCCACGAGGTTGAGGTTATTATTGCGCCATTCAAGGGCCTCGCGCTCGGGGTTTTCCTGATCACGATCGGCATGCAGATCGATCTCAACTTCATTGCCGAAAACTGGACGATGCTCGCCGCAGCCATTGCCGGTGTGTTGCTGGTCAAGGCGACAGTCACCGGAAGCTTGCTCAAGCTCAGCGGAACGCGGACAGGAACGGCGGTCGAAACAGGGGTGCTGATGGCCAGTCCATCCGAAACAACATTGATCGTCCTGGCGGCAGCCGGGGCGGCACAATTACTGAGTCCGGATGTCATCAATTTCTGGCAGGTGGCCACCGCCATCGGTCTGACCATAACGCCGATATTGGCGCGCGTCGGCCATGACATGTCCAAAAGGATCGAATTGCGAGAAAGCGAGCCTCCGCCCGACGTGGCAAGCGCGCACTCGGATCGCGCGATCATTGTCGGCTTCGGACGCGTGGGCTTGCTGATTGCAGATATGTTGACAAAACACGACCAGCCCTATGTTGCGGTCGAGGCCAATATCGATGCGGTGACCTCGGCCCGGCGACGTGGCTACAACGTCATGTTCGGCGATGTGTCGCGACCCGAGGTCCTGGAACGGCTCGACATCGGGAACGCCAAGGCGTTAATCCTGACAATGGACGAGCCGGTGCTGGCAGCCCGTATCGTCAAGCGCATCCGACCGCTATTTCCCAACCTGACAATCATTTCACGCGCACGCGATGCAGACCATGCCGCTGAATTGTATCGCGCGGGCGTTACCGATGCCGTCCCGGAAACACTCGAAAGCTCACTTCAACTATCGGAAGCGGTGCTGGTCGATCTTGGCATACCGATGGGTTTCGTGATCGCCTCAATCCACGACAAGCGCGATGAATTCCGACGTTTGATCAAGGATCAGGGCGGTTTGGATGAGGCGCCGCGACTAAAAACCGCGACAAGCGCGAAGTCTTAGACAGCCAGTGCCGCCTTGACCGCATCGAGTGCAGCCTGCGCCGCCTCGGAACCGGCAGGGCCCCCACCCTGCGCCATGTCCGGCCTGCCGCCACCACCCTGTCCGCCCATTGCGGCGGTGGCTGCTTGAACCAGTGCCGGCGCCGGACTGGTCGCCTGATATTCCGGGGACACGGCAATCACGACCGTATTGCTGTTTTCGTTTGCAGCGACAATTGCGACCACCCCCTGACCTATGGACTTCATCTGTTCGTCAGCCAGACCACGCAGCGCCTTTGGCTCAATGCCTGCAATAACCTGACCCATGAAAGTCACACCGCCGACGTCTTCAGCCTCAGCCTTCGGTCCGCCGCCACCCGACAGCGCCAACGCCGTCCTGGCATCGGCAAGTTCCTTTTCAAGCCGCCTGCGTTCCGCAAGCAAGGTCTCGACGCGGCTCGCAACTTCGTCGGGCGCCGTCTTCAGCATGGACGCGACATTTTTCAGCTCCGCTTCCCGCCCGGCGAGGTGCTGACGCGCTGCTTCGCCGGTCAGGGCCTCGATCCGGCGAATACCGCTCGCAACCGCGCCTTCCGAGACGACCGTGAACAGGGCGATATCGCCCAACGCATTGACATGCGTCCCGCCGCAAAGTTCGACCGAATAATCGGCAAGATCGCCCCTGCCCATGGACAGCACGCGGACCTCATCGCCATATTTCTCACCGAACAGCGCCAATGCACCGGCGGCGACGGCATCGTCCGGGGTCATCAGCCGTGTGGTGACCGGCTGGTTATGCCGGATCTGGGCATTCACATCGGCTTCGATCTGCGCGATTTCGTCCGGTGTGACGGCTTGGTTGTGCGAAAAGTCGAAACGCAGCCGGTCGGGCGCGACAAGACTACCCTTTTGGGTCACATGGCCGCCAAGGCGGTTACGCAGTGCGGCGTGCAGCAGGTGGGTTGCGCTGTGGTTGGCGCGCAGCGCATCGCGGCGGTCGGTGTCGATCTTCAACGACACGACATCGCCCACCCTGATTTCGCCCTCGCGCAATGTCACCTGGTGCGCGTGCAAACGACCCAGCGGCTTGGCTGTGTCGGTGACTTCGCCGCGGAAACCGGTGCCCGTAATACTACCCGCATCGCCCATCTGACCACCGCTCTCGCCATAGAAAGGCGTCTGGTTGGTGATGACGGTGACGGTATCGCTGGCGACGGCAGACTGAACTTCGACCCCGTCATTGACGAGCGCAACGACCTGCCCTTCGCCTTCGCTGGCAGTGTAGCCTGTAAACTCTGTCGAACCGACACGTTCGGCTATATCGAACCAGACGTCATCAGAGGCTTTCGCGCCCGAACCCTTCCACGCCGCACGGGCACGGGCCTTCTGCTCCGCCATAGCGGCCTCAAAGCCATCCGCATCGATGCCAAAGCCCTGCGCGCGCAGGGCATCTTCGGTCAGATCATAGGGGAAGCCGTAAGTGTCGTAGAGTTTGAACGCGGTCTCGCCAGGCAAAATATCGCCCGATTTCATGCCCGCCGTGGCATCCTCGAGTAGCCGCAGTCCTTTGTCGAGCGTGCGGCGGAACTGTGTCTCCTCCTGCTTCAACGTCGCCTCGATCAGCGGCTGAGCGCGAAGCAGTTCAGGATAGGCAGCACCCATTTCGGCGGCAAGGCTGCCCACGAGGCGATGCATTAACGGCTCTTTCGCGCCGAGAAGATGGGCATGCCGCATCGCGCGGCGCATGATCCGCCTGAGCACATATCCTCGCCCCTCATTCGATGGCATCACGCCATCGGCAAGCAGGAAGCTCGTCGACCGCAGATGGTCGGCAATAACGCGGTGGCTGGCTTTCTGCTCACCCAGCGCCTTGGTGCCCGTCAGTTCTTCTGATGCTGAAATCAGCGCTTTGAACGTGTCGGTATCGTAATTGTCATGCACCCCTTGCAACACGGCTGCGATACGTTCGAGGCCCATGCCCGTGTCGATGCTCGGCTTGGGAAGCGGCACATCAGTGCCATCGTCCTGCCGCTCGAACTGCATGAAAACCAGATTCCATATCTCGACAAAGCGGTCGCCATCTTCATCGGGGCTGCCCGGAGGTCCGCCGGGGATATGATCGCCATGGTCGAAGAAAATCTCGCTGCATGGGCCGCAGGGTCCGGTATCGCCCATCGACCAGAAATTGTCGCTGGTCGGGATGCGGATGATGCGGGCCTCCGGCAAGCCGGCAATCTTGCGCCACAGGTCGAACGCCTCGTCATCGGTGTGGTAGACTGTCGCGGTCAGCCGGTTCGGGTCGAGACCCCAGACCTTCGTCAGCAATGTCCATGCATGGGTGATCGCCTGTTCCTTGAAATAATCGCCGAACGAAAAATTACCGAGCATTTCAAAGAATGTGTGGTGACGTGCCGTATAGCCAACATTGTCGAGATCGTTATGCTTGCCCCCTGCGCGCACGCATTTCTGGCTCGATACCGCGCGTGGAATCTCCCGGCTTTCAAGCCCGGTGAAGACATTCTTGAACGGAACCATGCCCGCGTTGACGAACATCAGCGTCGGGTCGTTATAGGGAACCAGCGGCGCGGACGGCACCACATCATGGCCCGCGCCACCAAAATAGTCCAGAAAGCCGCGGCGAATGTCGTTTGTCGAAGTCATAGCATGTGCGACTTAGTGGACGGTAAAGCGGCCCGCAAGCGCGATATACTGATCAGGCCGAACTATCAGGCATAGGCATAGGGTCCGCCTTTTTCCAGTGCGACCTGAAAGGCCGGGCGTGCGTGAATATCGGCTACATATTTGGCGAGCTTCGGCAGGTTCGCGCCGAAGCCCATTTTGACAGCAGCCTCAGCAGGAAAGCTGTTCATGATATCGGCGCCGGTCAGTGTGTCGCCGACAAGATAGCCCGATGGCTGGATCTGGCTTTCCAGAAATTCGAAGTGGCTCTTCAGTTGCTGCTGGATTCGCGGCTGCAGGGGTGCGGCGGCCTCGCCCAGACGGCTGGTGTAGATGTTGAGCAGGATCGGCGTCATTGCCGAGCCTTCGGCGAAGTGCAGTAGCTCGAGATAGCGGATATGGTCGTCGCCGCCGCGCGGCGGAACGAGATGCCCGCCACCGTGCCGCTCGCAGATATATTCAACGATGGCTGCCGATTCGTAGATCGTCTTGCCACCATCCTGAATGACCGGAGACTTTCCCAGCGGATGGACGGCGAGCAATTCCGGCGGTGCGAGGTTGGTGACGGCATCGCGGCTGTGGTGGCGGATGTCATATGGCACGCCCAGTTCTTCGAGCAGCCATAATATCCGCTGCGACCGGCTGTTGTTCAGGTGGTGGACGATGATGGTCATATGGGCTGCTCCCGATTGTTAAGATGGATAAGTGCGGCAAGTTCGCGGACGAGTTTGGCGGCGAGGATGGCGGTGACATCATTCAAGTCGCGGGACGGATTCAATTCGACGATATCGGCCCCGACTATTGGAGCTTTTTGGCGGGTGAGGACGGCGAGAACTTCGCGCAAGGTCAGACCACCGGGTTCGGGATGCGCGACGCCGGGTGCTTCGGACGGATCGATGCCGTCGATGTCGATGCTGATATAGAGCGGGCCATCAAGCAGCGGCACCATGTCGGGGCGAAAGCCAGTCATCGGGATTATCTCGACGCCGAAACGGTCGGCCTGGTCGCGGCAGTGGCGGGTCAGCGTGCGGATACCGACCTGCACAAGGCGGGTGGCGTATCCTGCCTCCATGATACGGGCAAAGGGTGACGCATGGCTACGTGGATTGCCTTCGAAATCGGCATAAAGGTCGGGATGGGCATCGAAGTGCAGGATGTTCACCGGTCCGTGCCTGGCAGCCAGCGCGGCAACCAAAGGATAGGTTATCGCGTGATCGCCGCCAAGCGACAGCGGGACGCCTGCAACTGCCAAAGCAGCACCGACCGCGTCGGCAATCAGCCTGTCGTCAGCGGTGCAATCCACGTCGGAAAGCGGCAGGTCGCCCTTGTCGTGCAGTTCGATGTCAGTCCCGATTTCCAGACCGCCTTCGGTAGAGAGGTTACCGCGATCGCTCCACAACGCATTACGGATTGCTGCAGGCCCAAGCGCCGCGCCGCGTTCGAACGAGCTGTTCTGATCGGTTGGCAGACCGATAAGGTGGATGGTAGGTCGCATGGCGGCAGATGGGCTTTTCCTGTCCGCGCTGTCAAGCGATCCTGACCCCCAAAAAATCGTGAAAGGTGACACTAAAGTTACACCTTAATCGCCTCTTTGTCGGCGCCGCATGATCCCAAATGAATGACCCGCCCCGGGGTGGACCAGGGCGGGTCAGGGGCAGCAGTCTCAGGCAGGAACCGCCACCTTGTCCTCTTAGGGGGAGAGGAACTTTCTATTCGACGATATCGTCATCCGCATCGGGGCCGGTCATCATGACCTCGGCCACCTCCTCGGTCTTTCCGCGAATGGCGGCCTCCAGCCTGGCTGCGACTTCCGGATTCTCGATCAGATAGGTTTTCGAATTTTCACGGCCCTGGCCGATACGGATCGAGTCATAGCTAAACCAGCTACCTGATTTCTCGACCAGCCCGGCCTTGACGCCGAGGTCAAGCAATTCGCCAGTCTTGGATATCCCTTCGCCATACATGATATCGAACTCGACCTGCTTGAACGGCGGTGCGACCTTGTTCTTGACGACCTTCACCCGCGTGGTGTTGCCGACAATATCCTCACCCTGCTTGATCTGGCCAGTGCGCCGGATGTCCAGACGGACCGAGGCGTAGAATTTAAGCGCATTGCCACCGGTAGTCGTTTCGGGCGATC
Organism: Sphingomonadaceae bacterium; assembly: GCA_016742125.1. GTDB lineage: Bacteria > Pseudomonadota > Alphaproteobacteria > Sphingomonadales > Sphingomonadaceae > Sphingorhabdus_B. Next base: position 21,244 of record JACVCM010000047.1, read on the forward strand.
CGTACATCACACCGATTTTCATACGAATCTGGTTGATGAAGATCACCATACAGTTCGATCGCGAAATCGACCCGGTAATCTTGCGCAACGCCTGGCTCATCAGACGCGCCTGAAGACCGACATGGCTGTCGCCCATCTCGCCCTCGATTTCTGCGCGCGGAACAAGTGCCGCCACCGAATCGATGACCAATATGTCCACAGCATTCGACCGGACCAGAGTATCGGCGATTTCCAGCGCCTGCTCGCCCGTATCGGGCTGCGACACGATCAGATTGTCGATATCGACGCCCAGCTTCTTTGCATAAATCGGATCGAGCGCATGCTCCGCATCGATAAACGCCGCCGTTCCGCCCGCCTTTTGCGCTTCGGCAATGGCATGCAGTGTCAATGTTGTCTTGCCAGAGCTTTCCGGGCCATAAATTTCAATCACGCGCCCCTTGGGCAGACCGCCAATCCCGAGCGCGATGTCCAGTCCCAGCGAGCCGGTCGAAATCGCATCGATCTTGATTGCCTCACGGCTGCCCAGCTTCATGGCCGAACCCTTGCCGAATGCACGATCGATCTGCGCGAGCGCTGCCTCGAGCGCCTTTTCCCGGTCTGAATTGTTCATATTCTTTGCCTGATCCCCATCGATAATCTTGAGACTTGCTGCCATTTTTCCACTCCTTTAGCATCATCCCCGTGCCGGAACATCACCGGAACAGACACAGGATGTACTGCAACTGTTCCAAAAGAACAAGAGTGGAACGAAATATTTTTACCGTTATTTTTCAAAATGTAAAAGATTTACTCCTGATCAGCCAGCACTTCATGCACCGCTTCGGCAATCTGTTGCACCGAAAATGGCTTGGGCAGGAAGGACACATTGTCGAGGCTGATGGTCTGGCGTAACTGCTCCTCCGCATAGCCAGACATGAACAGCAGCCGGATGTCGCCATATCGGCTCCGCAATTCCCGCGCCATTGTCGGACCGTCCATATTGGGCATCACCACGTCCGACACCACCAGATCATAGCGCTTGCCGTCACCGAACAGTTCCAGCGCTTCCTCGCCATCGCTGGCGGTTTCGACAACATATCCCTGGCGGACCAGTGCGCGTTCGGCCACTGCGCGCACCATATCCTCGTCCTCGACAATCAGGATACGACCGCTGCCCCACAGATCCTTGGGCTTGTAAAATTCGCGTTTAACAGTGTCCGATGGCGGAGCCTCGCCCACATGCACCGGAAGATACACATCGAAGCGTGTCCCCTGCCCCGGTTCCGATTCGGCGAATATGAAACCGCCCGACTGTTTCACAATGCCGTAAACGGTCGAGAGACCGAGGCCGGTGCCCTTGCCCAATTCCTTGGTGGTGAAGAAGGGTTCGAAAATCTTGCCCAGATTTTCCTTGGGAATACCGACGCCGCTATCTTCGACCGACAACAGCGCATAATCGCCGATGGGCAATATGTCGCTACCCATGGCGCGCACTTCATCCTGCGACACCGCTTTGGTGCTGATATGCACGACACCGCCCTTGGGCATCGCGTCGCGCGCATTGACGCCCAGGTTGATGATGACCTGCTCAAGCTGCCCCGGGTCGGCCCGGACCGAACCGATGGCACGGCCATGGTGCAATTCCAGCCGCACGGTTTCGCCGAGCAACCGTTTCAGCAAACTCGACACATCTGCGACCACATCCGCCAGTTGCAATATCTGCGGCCTCAAGGTCTGCTGGCGTGAAAAGGCCAGCAGTTGCCGCGTCAGGCTGGCGGCACGGTTGCTGTTGTTCTTGATCTGCTGGATGTCGTCATAATCGCCGTCGCCCGGCTGATGGCGCAACAGCATCAAGTCGCAATATCCTATGATCGCGGTCAGGATATTGTTGAAATCATGCGCGACACCGCCCGCAAGCTGACCGATCGATTCCATCTTTGTCTGCTGCGCAACCTGACGCTTCAGCCTGGTTTCCTCGATATTGTCCTTGAGGCCCAGCAAGACTGCCGCTTCCCCAAGCCCGCGGACGCCGGCAATCGACAGCGCGATGACCTCGTCAGGCCTGTCTTTCAAACGAACGGCGATATCGCCGGAAGCAAGCGATCCGCTGCCATAGCGGCGGATGCTTTCCAGGACTGCCGCCTTGTCCTCGGCAATCACCAGATCGGCCGGATAGGGCGGCAATTGTTGGGGGGGCAAATCGATGACCCGCGCAAAGGCTTCGTTGGCGAACAGGAAACGCCCGTCGCGGTCGACCAGCGCCAGGCCCAACGGCAATGTCGAAAGAAGCTGTTCGACATGGGCCAGCGCAAGGCCGCGTTCGACCTTTGCGCCTTCTTCATCGACCGCGAGCAAAAGCGCAGCGCCTTCGCCCTCATCCTCGGCCAATGGCACATGCAGCAACCGGATGGGCAAGCCCCGCCGTCCTTCCCGTTCGAAGAAAATACTGCCCTTCTCATCCATCCGCATGAAAGCCGCAAATTCACGACCGGTAATCGGCTCCTGACCGCTACCTGTCGCGCGCAGCGCAAATGCAGCGTTGGCAGCACGGATCCGGCCATCCGGGCCGATTGACACTGCCATCACACCGCTGTTCGCCATTGCCCGCCCGATCCGCCCGGCAACCAGCTCGATGGCGCGACTTTCAATGTCGAGCCGTTCAATGGGCGCCAGCCGCCACAAAAGATATTCATCGGCGGTACCCGCCCGTGCCACCTTGACGCTGAACTGTCGGTCGTCCTTTTCAATGGTGTCGATCTGGGCGCTTCCATCGCGCCAGGCCGTCCGCGCCGCCAGGACCAGCAGCTCGCGGTTTGCTTCATCAACGCCAAGATCGGGCGGTGCCTTCAGACCGGCAAATGCCCTGGTAAAATGGTCGTTGGCACATACCAGCCGCCCGGCACGATCGCTGATCGCGATGGCCGCATTGCTCAACTGCGCAGCAGCATGGGTAATCGACCAGTCGGGTGGCAGCAGGTCTGTCGAAAGTTCGGCAGGACGGCTTCGGCGGACATAGTCGACCAGCGCCCATGCGGCTATCATCGCCCCTGCGCAACTTCCCACCAGCACGACATTGCCAGTGGCAAACCACAATATGACGAGCGACAATATCGTTGCAGCCAACAACAACAGGGCATGGCGGCGGTTGGATTGCGCGGCCTCCTCACCGTCCCCACCGAACAATTGCAATGTCGTTGGTGGGGACTGGGTGGTCAAAGCGGTTCCTTACCAGATGCGGACGCGATCCTCGGGCTTGAGGTACAAT
>JACVCM010000048.1 GCA_016742125.1 Sphingomonadaceae bacterium
GTCATGCCGCTAGCCGCAGCAGCCTGCATGGCGATGATGATGATGGGAAATCGGGCGGTGGCGACGGCAGGTTCGCCATTACTGATGCAGGTCATTGTCTCGTCGGTCGCCGTACCATTTGTGGTCGGCGCGGCGGCCCTCGGGCATTGGTCGGGTTTCGAACCGTTAAAGGTTGGCCCCCCAGACTGGACGATTGTCGCCAAATGTGCGGTGGTGGCGGTCTCGGCGACCATCGCGCACATGCTGATCTTCATGGGAACAATGCGGGCCTCAGCGGCGGAAATAGCACCGATGACCTATGTGCAGCTGTTGATTGCGATGGCGCTGGGGATTGTACTTTTTGGTGATTGGCCAGATCTGGCGTCGCTCGCGGGGTCGGTTATGATCATTGGCGCAGGGCTGTTTTTGTGGCATCAAAAGCCCGCCTGAAGGAGGGTGAGGTGATGCGATATCTCGCTATTTTAGTCGCTGCTATCGTGTTCGGGGCGCCTGTTGTTGCCGAAGAGGCATCCTTGCCCGAGTGGATGAAGGGTGCCTGGGTACGCAGCGACGGCGACAAATGGGCCGATGAATATTGGACACCGCCGCGTGCCGGGATCATGATCGGCGCAAGTCGGTCAGGCAAGGGTGAGACTCTCCAATTCTGGGAGCATATGCGTATCGTGCGCGAGGCCGATGGCAAGCTGGTCTTCTGGGCGATTGCCGGGGACCAAAAGCCGGTGCGTTTTGCGGCAGTGAAGACGTCAGCAGCGGAAATAGTGTTTGAAAATGCTGCGCATGATTATCCGCAGCGCATTGCCTATTGGCGCGAAGGCAAAGAACTGAAAGCCCGGATTTCCCTGGCGGACGGCAGCAAGCCGACCGATTTCAGTTTTCGGATGCTGGGGCAGTAGATACCCCACAAATATGCCGTCGCCCCAGCGGAGGCTGGGGCCTATGGCGCGTTTCTGCATAGGCTGACGCCAGTTGAGTTAGATAGGCGTAAAGGACCCCAGCTCCGCTGGGGCGACGGCTCAATTCAAGATAATTTCAGGCCGCCTCAATTACCCGTTCGGCCAACACCGTCAGGCCATTTTCATTCACCTCGGCAAAGCCACCGGCAATGGACAGTTTTTCCGGCGTCGCGCCCTGCGAGGCGTAGATTTCGAGCGAGGCATCGCTGCGCAATGTGCTCATCATTGGGCTGTGGCCCTCCAGCACGCCGAAATCGCCCTCGCTGCCCGGAACGACGACCATATAGACATCGTCAGAGCGGTAGAGCTTTTCAGGGGTTACGAGTTCGAATTTGAGTGCCATTGATCATCTTCTCAAAACCCCTCTCCCTTGACGGGAGAGGATATGGAGACTTGGCAGCTTGCTGCCTAGTCGGAGTTGGTGAGGGTGAAGCAGTCGCGAACTGCACCCTCGAAAAATCACCCTCACCCAGCTACGACTAGCGAACAAGTTCGCAAGTCTTCGCAACCCTCTCCCGTCAAGGGAGAGGGGAGTAACTCAAGCCGCCTCAGCCGCCAGCTTGGCGGCCTTGGCGACCGCTTCCTCGATGCCGCCGACCATGTAGAAGGCTGCTTCGGGCAAGTGGTCATATTCGCCGTCGACGACTGCCTTGAACGACTTGACCGTATCTTCGACCTGCACAAACTTGCCGGGGATGCCGGTGAAGACTTCGGCGACGTGGAAGGGTTGCGACAGGAAGCGCTGGATTTTGCGCGCGCGGGTCACGGTCAGCTTGTCGTCTTCCGACAGCTCGTCCATGCCCAGAATCGCGATAATGTCCTGTAGGCTCTTGTACTTCTGCAGCGTTTCCTGAACGCGGCGTGCGGTGTCGTAATGTTCCTGACCGACAACCGCAGGCGTCAGAACGCGGCTGACCGAGTCGAGCGGGTCCACGGCGGGATAAATGCCAAGCTCCGAAATCGCGCGGTTCAGCGTCGTGGTTGCGTCCAGGTGGGCGAACGAGGTGGCCGGTGCGGGGTCGGTCAAGTCGTCCGCAGGCACATAAATCGCCTGCACCGAGGTGATCGAACCCTTGGTGGTCGAGGTGATGCGCTCCTGCAAACCGCCCATGTCGGTCGCCAGCGTCGGCTGATAACCCACGGCCGAGGGAATACGGCCGAGAAGCGCGGACACTTCGGAACCTGCCTGCGTAAAGCGGAAGATGTTGTCGACGAAGAACAGAACGTCCTGACCTTCTTCATCGCGGAAATATTCCGCCATCGTCAGGCCCGACAAAGCAACGCGCGCGCGCGCACCGGGGGGTTCGTTCATCTGGCCAAAGACCAGTGCCACCTTCGACCCTTCGGGGGTCGGGTTGCCGTCGGCGTCCTTGGCGATAACGCCTGCGTCGAGGAACTCGTGGTAAAGGTCGTTGCCTTCGCGGGTGCGCTCACCGACGCCCGCAAACACCGAAACGCCGCCATGGCCTTTTGCGATGTTATTGATCAGTTCCTGGATGAGAACGGTCTTGCCGACACCGGCACCGCCGAACAGGCCGATCTTGCCGCCCTTTGCATAAGGCGCGAGCAGGTCGATAACCTTGATGCCGGTGACAAGGATTTCGGCCTCGGTCGACTGGTCGGTGAAAAGCGGGGCCTCGGCGTGGATCGGCGCGGTCGCAGCGGCGCCGACGGGGCCGCGTTCGTCGATCGGCTCGCCGATAACGTTCATGATGCGTCCGAGCGTCATCGGGCCGACCGGCACCGAAATTTGCGCCCCGGTGTCGCGGACGGGCTGGCCACGGGTCAGGCCCTCGGTCGCGTCCATCGCGATGGTGCGGACGGTGTTTTCGCCGAGATGCTGCGCGACTTCGAGGACGAGGCGATTACCATTGTTATCGGTTTCGAGCGCCGAGAGGATCGCGGGCAGGGTGCCATCGAAGCTGACGTCGACGACGGCACCGATTACCTGGCTGATGCGGCCGGTTGCACCGGCGGTCGCAAGCGGAGTTACCGATGCCGAAGGCTTTGCGGCGCGGGGCGCACGCGGTTTGCGGGCGGGCTTTTCTGTGGGAGCTGCGGTTGCCATGTGTTTCTTCCTTGTGTTGCCTTAGGGCGCTTCTGCGCCAGCTTCTACGTTGTTGCTACAGTGCTTCCGCACCAGCAATAATTTCAATAAGTTCGGTGGTAATCGCCGCCTGACGGGTGCGGTTGTACTGGATGGTCAGTTTGTTGATCATGTCGCCTGCATTGCGCGTCGCATTGTCCATCGCGGTCATTTTCGAGCCTTGTTCCGACGCCGCATTCTCGCGATTGGCGCGCAGGAGTTGTACGGCTACGTTGCGCGGCAGCAGGTCGGCGAGGATTTCTTCCTCGTCGGGCTCGTACTCGACCGAAGCCGAAACGCCTGCGCCTTCGGAAGCTGAAACGGCAACCGGCATCAGCTGGATTTGCGTTGGCTCCTGCGTCAGCACGGTGACGAACTTGCTGAAGAACAGATGCGCGACGTCGAACTCGCCCGCCTCGAAGCGCGCGGTCAGGTCTTCGGCCCAGCCTTGGACATCGGCAAAGCTCAGCTTGCCGAGATCGCCCGGCTCGATGCTGTGCACGATATCACCGCGGAATGAGCGAACGAGCCCATCGCGGCCCTTCTTGCCGATGGTGTAAAATTTGACGGTCTTGCCCTCAGCCTTCAACTCCTCGGCCTTTTTACGGGCGAGGCGGACGATGTTGGTGTTGAACGCGCCCGCAAGGCCTTTGTCCGAAGTTGCGACGACGAACAGGTGGACATCGTCCTTCCCGGTTCCGGCGAGCAGTTTCGGCGATTGCGGGCCGACGGTGACCTTCGACGCGATGCTCGACACCACGGCTTCGAGCCGCTCGGCATAGGGCCGCGATGCCTCGGCCGCTTCGGTTGCCCGGCGCAGCTTCGCAGCGGCGACCATCTTCATCGCCTTGGTGATCTTCTGGGTCGATTTGACCGAGTTGATCCTGATTTTGAGGGCTTTTAACGATGCCATCTCAATTCCCTTGTTTCGTCATTCCCGCGCAGGCGGGAATCCAGCTCCTGAACTTTCGGTCCAAACTTCCATCTCAGGAGTTGGGCCCCCGCCTTCGCGGGGGTGACGAGTGTGTTTGTTTCAAACCTTACGCAAAATTCTTCGTGAACTTGTCGAGCGCGGCAACCAGCGCCTTCTTGCTGTCGTCGCTAAAGTCGCGGCTGTCGCGGATGCCCTTCAGCACGTCTGCATGGTTCGCGCGAAGATCAGCGAGCATCGCTTCTTCATAGCGGGTGACGTCCGACACAGCGATGCCGTCGAGATAGCCGTTGGTCCCGGCAAAGATCGACGCTGTCTGCTCTTCGAAGGGAAGCGGTGAAAACTGCTTCTGCTTCAAAAGCTCGGTCAGGCGCGCACCGCGGTTCAAAAGCTTCTGCGTCGAGGCATCGAGGTCCGAACCGAACTGGGCGAAGGCCGCCATTTCGCGGTACTGCGCAAGCTCAAGCTTGATCGAGCCCGACACCTTCTTCATTGCCTTGGTCTGTGCCGCCGAGCCAACGCGGCTAACCGACAGACCGACATTGATCGCGGGGCGGATGCCCTGGAAGAACAGGTCGGTTTCGAGGAAGATCTGCCCGTCGGTAATCGAAATCACGTTGGTCGGGATGTAGGCCGACACGTCGCCAGCCTGCGTTTCGATGATCGGCAGCGCGGTCAGCGACCCGCCGCCATTGGCATCGCTCATCTTCGCGGCGCGCTCGAGCAAACGGCTGTGCAGGTAGAACACGTCGCCGGGGTAGGCTTCGCGGCCCGGCGGACGGCGCAGCAGCAGCGACATCTGGCGATAAGCGACGGCCTGCTTCGAAAGGTCATCATAAACGATGACAGCGTGCATGCCGTTGTCGCGGAAATACTCACCCATTGCGACGCCGGTATAAGGCGCGAGATATTGCAGCGGTGCAGGCTCCGAAGCGGTCGCGGCGACGACGATCGAATATTCCATCGCGCCTTGCTCTTCCAGTGCGCGGACGATCTGCGCCACGGTGGACCGCTTCTGGCCGACGGCGACGTAGATGCAATAAAGCTTCTTCGATTCGTCGGTGCCCTTGTTGACTTCCTTCTGGTTGATGAAGGTGTCGATGGCGACAGCGGTCTTGCCTGTTTGACGGTCGCCGATGATCAGTTCGCGCTGGCCACGGCCGACGGGGACGAGGGCGTCGAGTGCCTTGAGGCCGGTCTGCACGGGTTCGGAAACCGACTGGCGCGGGATGATGCCGGGGGCCTTGACTTCGACGCGGCTGCGCTGCGTGGTTTTCAGCGGACCCTTGCCATCGATGGGATTGCCGAGGCCGTCGACAACGCGGCCGAGCAGTTCCTTGCCGACGGGAACGTCAACAATCGTGCCGGTGCGCTTGACGACATCGCCTTCGCGGATTTCGGCGTCTGAGCCGAAGATAACCACACCGACATTGTCGGCTTCGAGGTTGAGCGCCATGCCCTGGATGCCGTTCGAAAAGGCAACCATTTCACCGGCCTGCACATTATCAAGGCCGTGGATACGGGCGATACCGTCACCGACCGACAGCACGGTGCCGACTTCCGAAACCTGGGCTTCGGTGCCGAAATTGGCGATCTGGTCCTTGATGACCTTGGAGATTTCTGCGGCACGGATATCCATGATGCTTGCTTAGCCTTTCATCGCTGTCGCGAGGGAGTTGAGACGGGTTTTGATGGAATTGTCGATCATCTGGCTGCCGATACGGACGGTAAGCCCGCCGAGGATCGACGGATCGACTGTGGTCTGGATGGCGACGTCGCTGCCGACGCGGGCCTTGAGTTTGGCGGCGAGCGCCGACATCTGCGCAGTGCTCAGTGGGTGCGCTGAAGTGACTTCGGCGGTCACTTCGCCGCGATGGGCCGCGGCCAGGACGGAAAAGGCACGCGCGACTGCGGCAATTTCGCCTAGACGGCGGTTCTGGGCGAGCACGCCCAGAGTCTTTGCAGTCAGCGCGTCCAGCTTCATCGACGATGCAACAGCAGATATCGCACGCTGGGCATCGAGCCGCGTGATCGACGGGCTGGTGGTCAGCGACTTGAGGTCATCCGATTCGCTGGCTGCCCTGGCGACGGCAGACAGGCTCTTTTCCACGGCATCGATGCTGCCGTTGTCGCGCGCCAGCTCGAACAATGCCGTCGCGTAACGGCCAGCCAGACTGGCCTGTATATTAGCGCTTGTGCCGCCGGAATGATCCACGCGTAAAAGTCCTCGAATGTGAGACTGAGAATATTGCTGACCGGGCCGAAGAACGTGCCTTCGTATAAAGTCGCCGCGCGCCTAGCAGGGGATTTGCTGCGATGCAAGATGGGGATTGGGATAATCCCCCGCACGTAAAACCTCCTCGCCATTGTGATACCCGCTTGGGCAGGAATCCACGCCAGACCTTTCTATTCAAACTGGCGTTGCGTAATGCGGAAAGGTCAGGTCAACGTTTCCCGCCCAAGCGGGAATGACAAAAGGGGGATTGCAGCGTGGGTGAGATGATTCGGATGACAATGTCCGACGGCGCAGAAATCGCCGTCTATCATGCCGAGCCGACAGGCGAACGCCGGGGCGGCCTTGTCCTGATCCAGGAAATTTTCGGCGTTACCGACCATATCCGTGAGCTGTGCGATGAATATGCGGCGGATGGATATGAAGTGCTTGCTCCTGCATTATTCGACCGCGAGCATCCCGGATTCGAGGCCGAATATATCGGAGCGGATTTCGATCGGGCGGTGCAACTCGCCCGCGAACTCCATCCGTTCACGCAATCGCTGAAAGATGCACAAAGCTGTATCGATACGCTCAAACCAAACGGCCCAGTCTTTATCACCGGCTATTGCTATGGCGGTTCGGTTGCCTGGGCGATGGCGGGGATAAGCGACGACCTGGCAGCCGCATCTTGTTATTATGGCAGTCTGATCCCTACACTCTATGCCGACAAGCCGCCCAAATGTGCGACCATCGCCCATTTCGGTCGCTATGACCAAGGCATCCCCATGGAGGGTGTCGAGGCGCTGATTGCCAAGGGCCATCCCACTGCGCAAATATTCGTTTATGACGCGAACCACGGTTTCAACAGCGACCGGCGCAAGGATTATCACGAACACAGCGCCGAATTGGCGAGGGAGAGAACGCTTGCACTGTTCCGTGCGTGTGGCGGTTAGGCCGGTTCAAACCACACGGGTGTTGCCTTGAAACTCGGTGTTTTGGATCGAGGATCAACCGCAGTCCCGGTCAGGATGTTGGCTTCCGGGTAATAGGCCATCACCGTTCCGCGTGCGAGGTCGAAGGCCTTGATGGTCACGCCCTCCATCCTGCCTTGCGCCGATACCAAAGTTGCGGTCCCGCCATCTGAAAGGCCGTTGGCGACGATATCCGCTTCGGACAGCATGACAGTCCAGCGATTCGCATTACCGCGATAGCTGTCGGTACGCTCATAGATGATCGTGTTGAACTGCCCTTCGGAACGCACGGTCGTAAGCATCAGGGGGGCGGTATGCGGATCGGGGGTTGGCCGCGTCACAAAATGCGCCTTGCCATCATCGGTGTGGAAAACGGGTGTGTGCATGAGGCGGTTGGCAATGTGAAATTCCCGCCGCGCGACATCGATATCGGCAAGGGGCTCCATCCCTGGGACGGTTTTGGCAATTGCCTCGCGGATGTGGCGGTGCTGTTTATATGCCTGCCAGTCGATGGGCGCATCGGGCAGGAGCCGCGCGGCAAGGTCGGCGAGGATCGTGACCTCTGGCCTCACATTGTCCAACCGGTCGATGCCTCCATCCGAGAAGCGTACAAAATTGAACATCGATTCCTGCGTGGTGGGCTGCCATTCCTCATCGCGTGCGGTGACCGGCAGGACTAAAGCTTCGCCGCCGTCAATGCCGTCGATATGACCACGATTCAGTGTCGTGGTCAGAAACAGTTTGAAGCCAATATGCTCCATCGCGGCGCGGGCCCAGTCACGTTGCGGCGTCGCCTCCAGCAAGTTTCCGCCCATGATGATAGCGGCGTCGATCGCGCCCGCTTCAGCCGCCTTCATCGCGGCCATCGTGTCATACCCCTTGGTCCGGGGCAGGGTGATACCCAGATTTTCCTCAATGGCGTTGAAAATTTCTGCAGGCAACACGGGCTTAACCCCAATGGTACCGATCCCCTGCACATTGCTATGCCCACGCAAAGGTAGCAGTCCTGCTCCGGGCCGTCCGACCATCCCGCGGAGCAACGCCAGATTTGCTATATATTCCACCGTGTCGCAGCCATGAACATGATGAGTGACCCCCATGCCCCAGGCGAAGACCGCATGCCTGGCTCCGGCATAAAGCGCCGCGACCCTCTCGATATCGGCACGGCGAACGCCCGATTGCCGGTGGATCGTCGCCCAGTCCTGTGCCTCTATATCCGCACGCCAATCGTCGAAGCCGGTGCAGTGCGCGGCGATAAAGTCGCTTGCCTCGGCACGCTGGGCCAATATCGCCTTGGCCATGCCTTTCATCAGCGCGATGTCGCCACCAATGCGAGGTTGAAGATAGTCAATTGCAATCTCGGTGCCGCCCGACAGCATCGAACGCGGGCTTTTAGGTACTGCAAATTTCACGAGCCCGGGCTCTTTAGCCGGATTGACAAAGACCACCTCTCCGCCCCGTTCGCGAATCCCCTTTAGCTGGTGGATGAATCGTGGGTGGTTGGAGCTGGGGTTGGCGCCGATGATGAGCATGAAGTCGCATTTGCCCAAATCTGCCAACTCGACGGTCGCCGTGCCGGTGCCAATCGTGCTTTCCATCCCGATTCCGGTCGCCTGATGGCAATAATAGGAGCAGTTGTTGACGTTATTCGTTCCCCAGACGCGCGCAAGCAACTGGAACAGGAAGCCTGCCTCGTTCGATGAACGGCCCGAAGAGTAAAAGAAGCTGCGGTCCGGCTCGGTTGCACCCAGCCGCGATGCAGCGTGGTCGAGCGCCCAGTTCCAGTCCACAGGCCGAAAATGATCGCTGTCCGCTGCCTTGTAGATCGGAGTGTCCAACCGCCCAAGATGTTCAAGTTCGTGCCCGTCCAGATCCCGAAGATCGGACAGCTTGTGAGTCAGAACCTCTATCGGAATGGGTTGCTGGATATCGGTCGATTGGGCCTGGATGGATTTATTGCAGACACTGGGAAATTCGCCCAGCTCGTTGACCATGCCGCCGCGCTGGCCACCCATTCCAAGACCGCACGCCTTGCAAGCATTGTTCGAGGTCAATGCCTTCGCGCTGTTTTTCAAGCCCATGCGTCGCGCGGTTGCAAGCGCATATAGGACCTTCTTGGGTCCGCCGCCCACGGTCTGTCTGGACATATGGGAAGATGTAGCCGGTTCAACGGTTTCCGCAAGCAGCATGTTTTGACAGCAAGTTTCGGGACGCAGGCGATTCGGTTTCCCGCTATTCCGGCGTTAGATAAAGGAGCCGCGACATGAGCTACAGAATTACCGGGTTACAGCGTGACCAGTTTGAAGATTATTTTGGCATGGACGACATCGTTCTGGCGCAGCACGGGGCGGTTCGCGTCACCGCCGAAGCTGACAGAGGCTGGCCCTGCCGGATCAGTCTGGAAGACGCCAAGGCGGGCGAGCAGCTTATTCTGCTGAACCATGTCAGCCATGAGGTCGCCACGCCCTATCGTTCCGCTTATGCCATCTACCTGCGCGAAAATGCGGGCATGACAGCTGAATATATCGATGAACCCCCGCCGGTCTTCGAAGGCCGCCCGATCGCTTTTCGCGCGTTCGATGCCGGGGGCATGCTCCGCGACGCCGCATTGGCGCTGCCCGGACAGGCCGACATCAAAATTCGCGGACTGTTCGATAACGCGGACATCGCCTATATCCACGCGCATAATGCTGCGCATGGGTGTTTTTCGGCCAAAGTGGAGCGGGCATGATGTTGGAGATGAAAGTGGACAGGACATCCGCCGTCGATACCGACTGGGCCTTTGCCGCCTTTGACCGGCGCGACCGGTCGCTTGACGGGCAGTTTGTCGGTGCGGTCAAAACCACCGGCATTTACTGCAAGCCGAGCTGCCCGGCGCGGCGGCCGCTACGCGAGAATGTGGAGTTTTTTTGGGAGCCAGCCGACGCGATCGCGGCGGGCTATCGGTCCTGCATGCGCTGCAAGCCCGATGAGGTCGGGCGAGACCGCGAAGCAGTTGCTGCCGCACTTAAACTGATAGAGCAGTCAGACGACACATTCTCGCTCGAGGAACTAGCCGATGCCGTCGGCTATGCCCCGCATCATTTTCACCGCATTTTCAAACGTGATACCGGTCTGACCCCCGCGGCCTATCGCCGTTCGGTCCAGGCGCGCCGCGCTGCCGATGCGCTCGATGGCAATGGCCGGGTTACAGACGCCATATATGAGGCGGGCTATTCGGGGCCGAGCCGCTTTTATGCAAATACAAAAGGACATTTGGGCATGACGCCGAGCGCGTGGAAAAATGGCGGGGCAGGGGTCACAATCCGCTGGGCGGTTGTCGATACCGTACTCGGGCGGATGCTACTAGCAGCAACCGACAAGGGGATTTGCCGCCTGTCCTTTGATGAGGATGAAAGCGTGTTGGCAGGCCGATTTCCCAATGCAGAAATTGTCGCTGGGGGAACGGCGCTCGAGGACTTGGTCAGGGGTGCGATTGATGCAATCGAACGTCCGGCGCAGATGCCCGACCTGCCGCTCGATGTGGCGGGCACCGCTTTTCAGCAAGCAGTGTGGAACGAGCTGCGCCGTATCCCGGCGGGCGAGACGCGGACCTATGCCGACATCGCGGCGGCGGTCGGCAATCCCAAAGCGGTGCGCGCGGCAGGGTCGGCCAATGGCGCGAACAATGTTGCCGTGCTGATCCCGTGTCATCGCGTTATCCGCACCGATGGTAGCCTGGGCGGATATGCCTATGGATTGGAGCGGAAGGAAAAACTGCTGAACGCAGAAAGGGCGTCCATATGAACGATCGGGTGAAGACCTTTGGGGACCTGCATATCCCCGGTAAGCCGCTGATCCTTTATAATATCTGGGACGCCGGCAGTGCGAAGGCGGTCGCGGAGGCAGGGGCGAAAGCGATCGCCACTGGAAGTTGGGGCGTCGCAAACTCCCTCGGTTACAAGGATGGGGAGACACTGCCGCTTGACGCCGCGCTGGATAATCTGGTGCGCATCCTCTCGGTGACCGACCTGCCGGTGACCATCGATATGGAGGCAGGCTATGGTGCCGATCCTGCCGTTGTTAAGGCTTCGGTTGCACGTGCAGCGGAAGCAGGAGCGGTTGGCATCAATATCGAGGATAAAGACCCGGCAACACGGCAGCTATTCGCCACGGCCGATGCCGTGGCGCGGATTAAAGCCGCCGCTGCTTCGGGTTTATGGATCAATGCACGCTCCGATCTGTTCATTGTAACGCCTAAAGAGCAACATGATGCGGACTTGGTCGATGCAGTCGTCGAACGCGCAACAGCCTATGCGGATGCGGGCGCGAACAGCCTTTTTGTGCCGTTTATGTATAACGCTGCGCTGATCGGGAAACTGTGCGAAAAGTCGCCTCTGCCCGTGAATATCCTTGTGGGTCAGGGCATCCCCGACATCAAGACCCTCGCCGAACTGGGTGTAGCGCGGATCAGCCACGGGTACGGGCCTTGGGCAAAGGCGATGGCCGATCTGGCCGAGGCTGCCAGGGAGGCAATGGCGCAGGTAGCATGATCGGAAAACGCTCCGTAAACATTCGGTGGCGCGGTTGTTCCGTTTTCGGACGCCGCTGAATTTACAAGCGAATTTTGGTTAATACTAACAGTCTGTTTACCCTTTTTCTGCATAGCACAGTCCAATCTGCGACAAATATCGGTCCGCCAATGGGGGCGTGACCGCCCGATTCGTCGCAAGCCAAGGGACTGCGCGATGATGAAGTCGTTGAAAATCAAGCTGATACTGGCAATGGCTGTAGGCGCTGCAGCGCTAACCGGATGCGGCTCGATTGGCGGTGGTCCTGAATTGCCGCAAGCCCCTACAGTTTCGGCCCAGGAAGGCCCGGGCGAGGATTACATGATCGGCCCGCTCGACCAGCTCACCATTTTCGTGTGGCGGAACCCTGAGCTGGGCGCAAAAGTTCAGGTCCGTCCTGACGGCCGTATCACCACGCCGCTCATCACAGACATGCCCGCCGTCGGCAAAACCCCGACGATGCTGGCGCAGGATATCAAGCTGCAGCTGTCGCAATATATCAACGATCCCATCGTCTCGGTGATCGTCAATGAATTTGCCGGCACGACGTCGCAGCAGGTCCGCATTGTGGGCGCGACGGAAAAACCGGCCTCCATCCCCTATCGCGCCAACATGACCGTGCTCGACGCGATGATCGCGGTCGGTGGCCTCTCGGAATATGCGGCAGGCAACAAGGCGCGCCTTATCCGGTCGAACAAGGGCACCGGTGCGCAGAAGGAATATTCGCTGCGGCTGGGCGACCTGTTGAAGCGCGGTGACAGCAAGGCGAACGTCCTGCTCCAGCCCGGCGATGTCATCATCATTCCGGAAAGCATGTTCTAAGCCGATGAACTCACTTTACGACGAATTCCGGATTGCCGTTCACAGCGTGTGGAACCGCCGCTGGCTCGCGCTTGCAGTTGCCTGGGGCCTATGCCTGCTCGGTTGGCTGGTGGTTGCCCTGATCCCCAACAAATATGAATCGAAGGCGCAAATACAGGTGCGGACGCAGACGATGCTGTCCGATCAGGTTGGCTTCAATCCGCAAGACCAGCGCCGCAACATTCAGCAGCTCGCGCAAACGCTCACCTCGTCGGCCAATCTTGCCAAGGTCGTGCGCGGCACCGATCTGGGTGCCACGGTCGCTACAGATCAGGAACTGGCAGGAAAAATCGAAGGGTTGCGCGCCAATATCGAGGTGAAGGCTGAGCAAGATGATTTCTTTGCCATAAGCGCAAAATTACCGAGCGGAAAGCTGGCACGTGATGTCGTCCAGAAGCTTATCGATGTGGCCGAGGAAGACAATATTGCGGGAGATCGCAAGGCGACCAGCCAGACGCTGCGCTTTCTCGATGCGCAGATCGAGGCACGGCAAAAGGAACTCGCCGAAGCCGAAGCGAAGCGTGTGGCCTATGAAACGCAAAATCTCGGGCTTCTGCCCGGCGTCGGTTCGGTGTCGCAGCGCATGGAGGCATCGCGCGCCGAGCTGAGCCAGATCGACTCGCAGCTGATTCAGGCGCGCAGTGCGCTCGCCGCACTGAACGGTCAGCTCGCAGGTACGCCTCCTACGCTGAACACGCCCTCGATGGCGGGCGGCGGTGCACCGAGCCCGCTGGCACAGGCACAGGGCGAGCTTGCGTCGATGCGTGCGCGCGGATTTACCGATAGCCATCCCGACGTGGTGACGATCAAGAACCAGATCGCCAATTTGCGGTCGCAGGGCAGCGGTGCACCAGGTGGAGGCGGATACCGCACCCCTAACCCGGCTTATAGTTCGCTCCAGTCGATGCGTGCTGAACGCGAGGCTGCGGTCAGCGCGTTGCAGGCACGCAAGAATTCGCTGCAGTCGGACATGACCCAGTTGGTGGTCAAGCAGACCGCGGAGCCGGGTGTTGCCGCCGAATATCAGCGCATCAACCGCGATTATGAGGTGCTCAAAGTCCAGAATGACAAGCTTGTCACCGAACGCGACCAGATTCGTTTGCGGGGGCAGGCGGAGACACAGACCGACGCGGTTCAGTTTCGCGTAGTAAAGGAACCGTCGCTTTCCAACGTCCCGGCCGCGCCGAACCGGCCATTGTTGTTGCTGGGCGTCCTGATTGCAGGCATCGGCGCGGGCATCGGGACAGCTTTTGCGCTGGGCCATTTGCAAACGAGCTTTCCGACGGCGGCCAAGCTGGAGCGTGCCAGCGGTCTGCCGGTCATCGGTTCTATTTCGCAGATGCTGACCGCCGAAGAACGCGAACAACGCAAGCAGAAGATGAATTATTTCTTTGGCGCGACCGGCGGGCTGGTCGGCGTCTTTGCGTTGCTGCTGGTCGCGGAGTTTGTGCAGCGCGGGTTAACGGCTTGAGAGGGCTCCAGGATGAACAAGCATAGCTCCATCAAGTCCGCCGGTTCGCTCCTGGAACGCGCGTCCGAGCTTTACGATTTCGGGTCGGCCTTGCGTGGTGGTCAGGCCACCGCGCCGGTGCCTCCCGTCGAGGAGCCGGCTTCCGCCGTCGTGCCGGTTGCTCCACAAGCTCCAGCGCAAACAACGCACGCGCCGCGCCGGTCGATTTCCGACATGGTTGCTATCGACCGCGAGATACTGGCCGCGCGCAATTTCATTGTCCCCGAAGCGCCGGTCACCGGCCTTTCGGAAGAATTCCGCATCGTCAAACGCCAGCTTCTTCTCGCAGCACGTGGCGGCAAGGGGTTCGAGGCTGTCCCGCATGGCGAGCGGATACTGGTCTGCTCCGCCAATCCCGACGAGGGCAAGACATATTGCGCAATCAATCTGGCCATTTCGATGGCAAGCGAGAAGGACAATCGCGTGTTGCTGGTCGATGCCGACTTCGCCAAACCCAGTATCCTGTCCACCTTGGGTATCGAAACCCGGCTAGGGTTTATGGACGCGTTGGCCGATCCAGCATGTGATGCGGAATCTCTGGTCCTTCGCACCGATATCGAGGGACTTTCGATCCTGCCGGCAGGCAGCCAGACCAATCACGATACCGAATATCTGGCCGCCGCCCGGACCGCTGAGGTAATCGACAATCTGACCCGAAACGACCCTTCCCGGATCATTATATTCGACTCGCCGCCAGCCTTGGCGGCGTCGCCGGCATCGGTCTTGGCACTCCATGTGGGGCAGACACTGATGGTCGTCCATGCCGACGTCACCACCGACAGCGCGCTGCGCGATGCGCTCGGTCTGCTCAGCGGATGCGAGCATGTGCAACTGCTTCTCAACCGAACCAAATTCTCTCCCACCGGGCGGAAGTTCGGCAACTACTACGGATATGGAGCATCATGATGCACAAAACCGTCCTGAAAACGATATTCATGGCGGGAATGGCATTCCCGTCAGGGCCGGCCATGGCACAGCAGATAGACTCCCAATGGTCACCTCTGGATGACGCCTATGGTGCTGGCGAGGAAGCAGTGCCGCAAGAGGCAGCGCCTGTAAAAAAGCGTGGCCGCGGCAGCAAGCGCGAAGGACCGCGTGTCGAAGTTGTGCCATATCTTGAAGTTCAACAGGTGCTCGTCGCCGACCTGAAGGATGGGGGGGACGTGCTGACATATTCCACCGTCGCCGCCGGTGTCGATGCGTCTATCGCCACACGCCGCGCCGAAGCCCAAGTCAGCCTCCGCTACGAGCGTCTCATCGGTTATGACAATGGCGTTGACGATCAGGATACCATCACCGGCCTCGCCCGAGGTTCAGTCGCGCTAACCCGCAATTTCAGTCTTGAAGCAGGCGGCGTTGCCGCGCGGACACGGGTCGATGGTCGCGGCGCTGCTCCCACCAATCTTGTCGGCAATCCTGACAATGTAACGCAGGTCTATTCGGTC
The DNA here is from genome assembly GCA_016742125.1 of Sphingomonadaceae bacterium. GTDB lineage: Bacteria > Pseudomonadota > Alphaproteobacteria > Sphingomonadales > Sphingomonadaceae > Sphingorhabdus_B. Next base: position 15,523 of record JACVCM010000048.1, read on the forward strand.
TATGGCGGTCCGACATTTGCCGCGCAGGCGGGGGAACTAAGCGTCAACGCCGCCTATCGTGCGGGCTACACCAAAGTCGAAAGCGAGGATGTAGTTGTGCTTCCGACCGGTCAGCAACGCATCGACCAGTTCGACGACAGTGTGGCCCAGTTGGCTACCGCGTCGGTCGGCATGCAGCCCGGTACATTGCCATTCGGCTGGGCGGTCAGCGGCAGCTGGGAACGCGAAGATGCGAGCCAGCTCGATGCCCGCTTTGACGGCAAATACGCCCGGGCTGACATTACGGTTCCGGTCACGCCTACGCTCGCGCTCGTCGGCGGCGTCGGCTATGAAGATATCGAGATTTCGGAACGCGATGCCCTGCGCGACGTCAATGGCGACCCTGTTGTCGGAGGCAACGGCCGCCTGGTCACCGATAAAAATTCGCCGCGCCTGATTGCCTATCAGCAGGACGGACTGATCTGGGACGCTGGCGTCTTGTGGCGCCCCAGCCCACGCACCTCAGTCGAAGCGCGTTATGGGCGTCGCTATGGAACCGATACCTATATCGGCAGCCTGACGTATCAGCCAGGGCGCGACTGGGCGGTCAATGTTTCGGTATATGATCAGGTTACCGGCTTTGGCGGCCTTATCAACGACAGCCTCGCCTCGCTACCGACGCAATTCCGCAGTTCGCGTAATCCCTTGTCGGGCGACATAAACGGATGCGCATTCGGGCAAACGGGAGGTTTCTGCTTCAACGATGCGCTTCAGAATGCTTCATCGGCGGCCTTCCGTCAGCGTGGCGTGACAGCATCGTTCAGCGGCACAAGCGGCGGCTGGGACAGCGGTTTTGCCGTCGGCTATAATCAGCGCAAGTTCATCGCGTCGCAGTTGGGGGCGCAGGCGCAGATAGATGGTTTGAAAGACGACAATTATTTCGCCATTGCCTATCTGGGGACCAATTTCGATCGCCTGACACGGTTTGAATCGAATGTCTATGTAAGCTATTTCGATCCAGGTTTCGCGGGCGCTCCCGATACGTTGGCCACAGGCGCAAACGCAGCGCTGTATCGCCAGATTATTCGGGGATTGTCTGCGTCGGCGGCTGTGGGTCTGGACAGCTATAAGCAGGAAGATTTCGACAGCCAACTGACTGCATCGGCGCTGCTCGGCCTTCGGTACAGTTTTTAAGGGGCAAAATGCATGTACGACCAATTTTATGGCCTGACCGGACGACCGTTTCAGCTGACGCCCGACCCCCAATATTATTTTGAGAGCGCGACGCATCGCAAGGCACTGTCTTATCTTGGCTATGGTCTGGCGCAAGGCGAAGGCTTCATTGTCATAACCGGCGAGGTCGGTGCTGGGAAATCTACGCTGGTCAGCCATTTGATGGCGAGCGTGGACAAGGCGCGGCTCACTGCAGCGACCATCGTCACCAGCCAGTTGGACGGCCTCGACATGGTGCAAATGGCCGCAGAATCATTCGGCATCGATACCCGCGGGCTGGACAAGGCGGCTACGCTGAAAAGCATCGAGAACTTCCTCCACGCCGAGGCGCGGACCGGAAGACGCTGCCTGCTGGTGGTGGATGAAGCGCAAAACCTGTCGGTCGACGCGCTAGAGGAGCTGCGCATGCTCTCCAACTTCCAACTGGGGTCGTCGGCGCTGCTACAGATATTCCTGCTTGGTCAGCCCGAGTTCAGGGACCTTCTGCGCGATGCGCCGCAGCTGGAACAATTGCGCCAGCGGGTGATCGCAACGCACCATCTGGAAGCGATGGAGGCCAACGAGGTTGAGCCCTATGTGGTACATAGGCTGTCCCGCGCAGGTTGGAACGGCCGACCATCGATCAACGCCGATGCCTTTGCGGTCGCTTATTCCGAATCCGGTGGTGTACCGCGCAAGCTGAATACGCTGATGAACCGCGTCATGTTGATGGGCGCGGTCGAGCAGGTAGACGTGCTTGACGGCCCACTTGTCGAAGCGGTGATTGCAGATATGACCGGTAAACCATTCGAATATGAAGCGCCGATGTCGGCGCGCGCGCCCATTGGTCAGCAACTCCCGTCGGATGAAGCCGATCCGTTGACGGTGGAAGGACCGGCTTCTGATACCGCAGCATCGCCTGCCGTTGCAGTACAGCCCGCGCACGCATCTGCGGCACTGGCGGAACCGGCACCCGCAGGATCTACGGAGATCGACGATCTTACCGCGAGAGTTGCAATCCTCGAACAACGTCTATCGGAACAGGATGCTGCGCTACGCCGCGTTCTCGGGATGATGATCGACTGGATGAACAAGGAAGAAAGTGTAGAATCGCGCTTCATGCAAGCCAGCCGGGCTGCATGAATTGAACCGGCCATGTCGGCCATGCAAGGAAAGCGAAACCAGTGCAAAACGCGCTATCCGTCGATGTCGAGGACTGGTTCCAGGTAGGGGCTTTCGAGTCCGTCATTGACCGCAAGGATTGGGACCGCCTTGAATGCCGGGTCGAGCGCAACACCGACGCCGTTATGTCGCTATTCGAGGAAGCCGGGGTCAAGGCAACATTTTTCACGCTTGGTTGGGTTGCCGAACGCTACCCGGCATTGGTTCGTCGTATTGTCGATGCCGGTCATGAGATTGCCAGCCACGGTTACGGGCACGATCGTGTTTTCACCTTCACCCCAGCGCAATTTGCCGCCGACATCGAACGAACACGCAAGATTCTGGAAGATACATCGGGGCAGTCCGTTACCGGTTACCGGGCACCGAGCTTTTCGATCGACCAGCGGACGCCTTGGGCGCATGAAATACTGGCCGAGCAGGGCTACATTTATTCATCGAGCGTCGCGCCGGTAAAACACGACCATTATGGCTGGGCAGACGCGCCGCGCTTCGCGTTCCGCCCCGTCGCGGGCAGCGATTTTCTGGAAATTCCGGTCACCACCGCGCAATTAGGACCAAAGCGCCTGGCTGCCGGGGGAGGCGGCTTTTTCCGCCTGCTTCCCTACGCTTTTTCGCGTTGGGCGATACGGCAGGTAAACATCGACGAGCAGCGCCCGGCGGTGATATATTTTCACCCGTGGGAAATAGACCCTGACCAGCCACGCGTCGTCAATGCGCCGGTCAGGTCCAAGCTGCGGCACTATACCAAGCTCGATGTCATGGCCGACAAGCTGCGTCGTCTGCCCAAGGATTTCAATTGGGACCGGCTCGACCATATCGTTGTGCGAGAGAAAGCGCGGCTGGCATGAACGCGCCGATGCTGAGGTCCAAGCTTACCTTGCGCGAGGCCAATTTGAGCGACGCGCATGAGGTTGCGCGTATCGATGCGTGGGTGATGGCGAATGAGGGCGGTCTGCCCTTTCATCGTCCGAAATGGTTAAAGGCGATAGAGGCGGGGACGGGGCAGGCCGCGCATTGCCTAATCGCCGAGAATCGCGATGGCATAGCTGCAATATTGCCATTCCATTTGGTGCACTCGCCGCTCTTCGGACGGGCGCTGGTTTCGTCCGGATTTGCTGTCGGCGGTGGGATATTGTCGAACAGTCCTGCCGCGACGCGGCGTCTGGCGGCAGCGATATGCGAGCTCGCAGAGCGCTGGAGCTGCCCGACAGTCGAACTGCGCGGTGGTTCATTACCCGGCGGCAACTGGATCGAAAAGCGCAACGCCCATGCAAATTTTCTCAAGCCTCTACAAGGCGATGACGAGGCGGAACTGCTCGCAATCCCGCGCAAGCAGCGCGCCGAGATTCGCAAAGGGTTAGACAACGGCCTCATGATCGAAACCGGTCGTGGGCAACGCGATCGGGACTGCCATTACTCGGTCTATGCAGAAAGTGTCCACAATTTGGGTACACCTGTGTTCCCCAAATCGTTGATGAAGTCGGTATTGGATGCGTTCGGCGAAGAGGCGGATATTCTGACCGTGTTGAGCGATGGCCGACCCGTGGCAAGTGTTCTTAGCCTGTATCACAAGGGCGTCGTGATGCCCTATTGGGGTGGCGGTATCTGGGAGGCCCGTCGCCTGCGTGCGAACGATGTCATGTATTTTGCGTTGATGAACCACGCGCGGGCGCAGGGATGCACGCATTTCGACTTCGGCCGTTCCAAAATCGACTCGGGCGCCTATCATTTCAAGAAAAACTGGGGCTTTGAACCCGAGCCGATGGCCTATGCGATCCACATTGCCGACGGTCAGGTGCCGCGCGATGTGAATCCGAACAGCCCCAGATACAAAGCCCAAATAGCGTTATGGCAGAAATTGCCGCTGGCGGTAGCCAACCGGCTGGGTCCGTGGATCGCCAAGGGGCTGGGCTGATGCGCGAGATATTGTTCCTGGCGCATCGGATACCCTGGCCTGCCGACCGGGGTGACAAAATCCGGTCGCACAATATCTTGAAGCATCTGGTTGAAATGGCACCGGTCCATGTCGGGACCTTTGCCGATGATGCGCGCGACCTTGGTTTCGTCGGGGAGATGGAAGGCATCTTAGCCTCAAGCCATGTTGAGTTGCGTCGCAAACCTCAATGGCAGGCGGGTGTTGAGGCGTTGCTCACCGGGCAGCCGGTGTCGGTCTGCAGTTTTGGTAGCGGCGCCATGCAGGATTGGGTCGACCACCTGCTTGCAACGGGACGCGTCAGTCATATTTTCTGCTTTTCGGGCCAGATGGCGCAATATGTACCCCAGAAGTTCGATGGCAACTTCATCATGGACTTTGTCGATGCTGACAGCGCCAAGTTTGAGAGCTACTCTGAAGAGGGTAATCCCTTCATGCGCTGGATCAATGCGCGCGAGGGCCGCTTGCTGGGCGCCTTTGAACGAGATGTGGCGTCGCGGGCGGATGCCAGCCTGCTGGTCAGCGTGGTAGAGGCCGAGTTTTTCAGGACGCGCACCGGCGCGGCCAATGTCATGGCGCTGGGCAACGGCATCGATACACAATTTTACGATCCGGCAGCGACTTTCAAAAAGCTGCATCCCGCATTTCCCGACCCGCTGATCGTCTTCACCGGACAGATGGATTATCGCCCGAATGTCGAAGCGGTGACCGACTTCGCGACGCACGCGATGCCCATTATCCGGGCCAGATATCCCGAAGCGAGCTTTGCCATTGTGGGTCGCAATCCCGCACAATCCGTTTCGGACCTGTCAATGTTGCCGGGTGTGCAGGTGACCGGTCCCGTAGACGATGTGAGAACGTGGTTGGCGGCGGCGGATGTTGTGGTCGCACCTCTGCGCATTGCGCGTGGCGTTCAGAATAAGGTGCTCGAAGCGATGGCGATGGCACGGCCGGTGGTTGCGTCGCAGGCAGCTGCCGAGGGCATAGAGGCCGAAGCTGGCGTCCATTTCTATGTCGAGCCGGATGTCTTCGCCGAAGCGGAGCGGGTTTGCGCCTTGTTGGACCAGCCGCAGGCGGCGCTGAAAACGGGCGTTGCTGCCCGGGCACATGTCGTGCTGCATTATGGCTGGGACACCCGGTTAGCGGCGCTGAACGCGTTAATGCAGAATAGCGTGCACCCGTTCGCCTCGAACCAAGAAGAGAAGCCTCTGAGGTACACCCCGCCGATGGGCGTCCCGTCTACGTTCGCCAGGAACGGAACCGGGGTTTCAGCTAATGGCTAGTGTCGCCCTGGCATCCGGTTTGAAAGACCGGCGGTCCAGCGACTGGCAGCGTTCCCTCCTGTATCTTGGCGTGGCGTGGGCCGGGCTGCTCCTGCTTTTCTGGCGCGACGCTGCGGACATGGTGGCGATTTGGTGGAATAGTTCAACCTTCAACCATTGCCTGCTTATCGTGCCCATCCTTGTGTGGCTGGTGCTGCAGCGCCGCGAGCTGCTGGCCGATCTGCGTCCTCAGCCTTGGTGGCCTGCCTTGCTTTACGGCGTGGTTGGTGCAGGCGGTTGGCTCGTCGGCGATGCTGCAGGGCTGGCGGTCGCGCGGCAGCTGGGACTTGTCATGATGTTACAGGGGTCGGTGGCCTCAATTGTCGGACCGAATGTTGCGAGAGGCTTGCTATTTCCCCTCTTTTACATGTTTTTCCTCGTTCCCATTGGCGAGGAAGCGGTGCCCGCGCTGCAAACGCTTACTGCCGAGATGTGCATGTTTTTGCTCGGCGCGGTTGGTATTCCGGCGCATATCGACGGGATATTCATTACGACGCCGGCGGGGCTTTTCCGTGTGGCAGAGGCCTGTTCCGGAGTGAAGTTCCTGATCGCGATGGTCGCTTACGGCGTACTTGTTGCCAATCTATGCTTTCAAAGCTGGATCCGGCGAATGGCGTTCCTGGCGGTGTGTGTGGCGGTTCCGATCATTGCCAATGGCCTGCGGGCATTTTGCACAATCTATGTCGCGCAATACCAGGGGGTAGAGTTCGCTGCTGACTTCGACCATGTGTTGTACGGCTGGATATTCTTTGGCCTTGTGATTGCGCTAGTCATGGCCATCAGCTGGTCGTTTTTCGACAGGCGAGCAGATGCACCGGCTTTTGACCCGGCGAAGTTGCAAACCCCTGTTGCGCGCACGTTGCTGCCGCCAGTCGCCATCGCGGCCACGCTTTTGATTGGCGCGGTACCCTTTGGCTGGTCGACCTATGTAGCGGCACGCCTGTCTCCAATCCCCGACCGCATCGTGCTGCCCCAGGTGGAAGGCTGGACTGTCGTCCCCTACGCACCGACTGTACCCTGGACGCCGCGATTTGTCGGCGGCAGCCATTATCTCTTCGGGCGCTATCGAAACGATGCAGGGCAAGAGGCGGATTTGTTTGTTGTTGTCTATGACCGACAAATCGAAGGTAAAGAGTTGATCGGGTTCGGGCAGGGGGCTGTCGACCCCGAAAGCTATTGGTCATGGACTGCCGATACTGAAGCGCCCCGAAACGGTCGTGCCCAGCGGATACAGACACAAGGCGCCGAGCGTGAGGTTCTGGGCTTCTATCGGGTAAACGGTGTTACCAGCGGATCTGCACTCCAGATAAAGCTGGCGACGCTTCGGGCGCGCCTGTTAAACGGCGATCAGCAGGCGGTCGCGATAATTGTGTCTTCGGAGAAACGTGGCAATCGTTCGCCGCGTCCAGCCATCGATGCCTTTGTCACATCACTGGGCAATATCGACAAAGTGGCTGACCGCTTTGCGGGATTGCGTTAGGGGCCGCCATCATGTGCGGGATTGCCGGTATTTTTCATCTGGAGACGGCCAAGCCGGTTGATCCTGAACGTGTGAGACGGATGACCGAAGCCATCGCCCATCGCGGGCCTGACGGATCGGGTATATGGACTGCGGCGGGTGTGGGGCTGGGTCATCGCAGACTGTCGATCATCGATCTCGAAGGCGGGGCGCAGCCAATGCATTCGGATGACGGTGCGCTGACGCTGAGCTTTAATGGCGAAATCTACAACTTCCGTGAATTGCGGGCCGAGCTCGAGGCCGCGGGACATGCCTTTCACACCAGCAGTGACAGCGAAGTCATACTGCAAGGCTGGCGGCATTGGGGGCCAGACTGCGTATCGCATTTCCACGGCATGTTCGCCTTTGCAATCCATGATGCGCGGACAAGGCAGATGTTCCTGGCGCGCGACCGGCTCGGGGTCAAACCGCTGTTCTACGCGCCCATCTCCGACGGGAGCATCATCTTCGGTTCCGAGCTGAAGGCGTTGACGGCGCATCCCGCGTTGCGACGTGAAATCGATCTGGCGGCTGTCGATGACTATATGGCATTTGGCTATGTTCCCGATCATGCGTGCATCATCCGCGGGGTGCAGAAACTGCCAGCCGGCCATACGCTGCTGCTTGAGCAGGGTCGTACATTACCCCGGCCGGTTTGTTATTGGGATATAGACTTCAGCAAACGCGTGCGGGGAAGTCAGGCTGACCTGTCGGAAGAATTGCTACGGCTGATGCGGCAGGGGGTAACGTCACGCATGGTCGCGGACGTGCCGCTCGGCGCGTTTCTGTCGGGCGGCGTGGACAGCAGCACCGTCGTCGCGTTGATGGCAGAAGCGTCACGGCAGCCCGTCAAAACCTGTTCGATAGGCTTCGATGTCGGCGCACTGGACGAAAGCGAATATGCCCAGATTATAGCCCGCCGCTTTGCGACCGACCATCGCAGCCGGACGGTCGCTGCGGATGATTTCGGCCTGATCGACAAGCTCGCTTACCATTTTGACGAGCCCTTTGCCGACGCCTCGGCTTTGCCCACCTACCGCGTCTGCGAAATGGCGCGTGAGCAGGTGACAGTAGCGCTGTCGGGCGATGGTGCGGATGAGGCGTTGGCCGGATATCGGCGGCATGTCTTTCATCAGAAAGAGGAACAGTTACGCGGGCTGATGCCGCAGGGGTTGCGTGGTCCGCTGTTCGGCCGCCTTGGCAATCTCTATCCCAAGGCGGACTGGGCACCGCGACCGTTACGCGCGAAAACGACCCTGCTGTCG
>JACVCM010000049.1 GCA_016742125.1 Sphingomonadaceae bacterium
CCGCATGCCCACACGGGAGCCGCAACCGCTGTCGCATAGACGATCCCGCGCAATTTTGGATCTAACATTATGATTCTCCGCAACAATTATTGGTCGCCCGGTGTCAGGCAGATGCAACGGACCAGCGACGAATCAACATAGCCCCACCCGTTGTCGGACAAGCCGATTAGGGGCTAGCTATGACTGCGCTGTGGTTATCGTATTGCAGTTGGGAGAATGTTATTGGTCAGTTATATGACAGCCGCCCGGACAATTCGTGCCGGGCAGGCGAAACAACAGAAAAAGACGGACATTGCTGTCCGCCCTTTCCTATCACAGCATGTTAGCAACTTTCAGCGCGCTGCCAGTCCTACCTGGACCGTTGCCAGCGCCTGCCTTGCTGCCAGTTTTGAATTCACGACGCGCCCATCTGCAAGGACCAGGTCGACCGCATCGCGTTTGCGCGCGGCCCGACGGAACATTTCCCGCGCTTCCGCGAAGCGACCGCTGCGTGCATAGGCCTGTCCGAGGTTCAGCAAGAAGGCAGGATCGTGACGACTGACATGTCCTTGCAGTAGATCGTCGATCGCTTGCTGATTGTCTCCCTCATTCAGCGCGGAATACCCAATGGCCTTTGCCGGGTAGGCGACTTCGCTCTCGCCGATCTGCTGCGCCTGAGCAGCACCTCCCGAACCCGCAATCAGCACCATGCTGCAAAAAAAAGCTTTCATGCCAAATCTCCTCAACCCTGGAGAGATTATTACACTTTAATGACATGTGTCGCAACATATTTGTCATAAAACTGTAAAAATAGGTGGGCGAGGTCTGAGCTGGAACACATTCGGTAGGCAAATGTTGGTGCAAACGTGTGCATCTCCGTTGCAGCATTCCTCCGTTCGCCGGTTGCATGTTCGGGGCGCATGACGCATAATCGGAATGTAAAAAGCAGGTGTGCCATGTCTCCCAATGAATATCATCATGCTGGACTCAGAGACATCCACAAGGACTGTCTGCGGCTGGTCGCGCAACATTACAGCTCGAAGGAAATTGCGCGGAAACTTGGCATTTCCAAACATACGGTCGATCAACGCCTGCAGCACGCGACACAAAAACTAGGCGCCGCTTCGAGGTTCGATGCCGCCAGGAGATTCCATGAGGCCGAAGCCAGATTGGGCCAGCCGATACCATATGATCGGATGACATACGACGCAGCGGATATGTCGTTCGACACAGCCGGCGCTACACAGAGGGTGTCAGGCGGCGAACAAGACCCGCTACCTGATGGAAATGTTTCCAGGTTACAGGACGCACCCAAAGCTTTCAGCCTCGGTGATCCTTCCACCCTTGAAGCATTTTTAATCCCCTCGGTCTCAACAGGGAAAGCATCTCCGCCATCACTTGGTCCCAGGGCCAAAGTTCTGCTGGTTGTTGGTGTGGCCGCAATTTCGCTGCTGGCATTTGGAGCCGCAGTCGCCGCGCTAGAGGTTCTTTCCCGCATCTAAACTGCGGCGTTGTCGCCTGAATGTGGAAGCACCGCCCGTGCCGAAAGGAATAATCATGCCCAATCGTAGAGCCGATATCTCGACCAAAATTTCCGTCATTCGTGGCGTCGCTGCAAAATTGCATGCTGCCGAGGAAGCTATCGATCTCGCCATTGTTGCGCTGTCCGAGTTGAACAGCGAACTGCCCAGCGCACGCATGGAAGCCAAATTGTCAGCCACCGTTGGCCAGCCAGCTTTTGAGCTGTCCGCACAGGCACTGCAGTCGTTGATTCAATGCCGACGCCAGACCATCGAGGCGCACGGAGCCCTGGCCGAAACACAGCGCGATATGGGCCTTGGTGCATATGCGATGGGTGATGGATGGAAGATCATCCCCCAAGGACAGATCGGTACGCTGGAGCTTGTAAAGGATCAGGCTGCCTGAGTTGAAACGTCACCCTTGACGGAAATGAGCCGAAGTGCTGAGCGGAACACATGTTATGGGGCATATTGTTCTGGCTGCTGTTCCTCTCGGTTACGGCTTACGTCCTGATCAAGGGTGACACATTAAAGCGGGCCGCCATCGGCACCATGTTTTTCGGGGTGTCCGCTACCACCATAATTTACGCGTTAGGAAGTCACAAATGGCTGCCCCTGAATGTCAGTATCCTGTCGATCGACTCGATTGCCCTGCTCGCCTTCATATGGATTTCGGTTCGCTCCCGTCAGATATGGCCGCTTCTCCTGGTGGCTTGGCAGCTCGCAGCGGTGACCATCCATGTGGCGAGTCTCTTCGCGGTGAATTTGATGCCGAGAGCCTATGGAATAGGTCAGGGAATCTGGGCTTATCTGCAGTTCGCGACGATATTCGCGGCTACGGTTCGGGGCCGGCGCAATCCGAAATAGGCTTGCTTGCCTCGGCGCTTGGACCGGAAATAGCAGAAACCGATGTTCTTGCCCTGCTCAACCGCTTTGGCAGCACGGCGAGCTTGCTGGCTGCTCCGACCTGCGAAATTGCGGACATTCTGCGCGACCGCCAACGTGCCGATCAGGTAAAGTCGATCCTGCAAATCGCGGCGGAGATCGCCAGACCTGAGCGCATCGAGCACCCGGTCCTCGGCAATTGTGTCGAACTTGTCCAGTATCTGCAGGCCACGATGGGCGACCATCGTGTCGAGACGTTCAGGATATTGTTCCTCGACACGCATAACAAACTGATTGCCGATGAAACCCTGTGGAGCGGAACCGTTTCCGAAGTCCAGGTTTATCCAAGGGAAGTGATGCGCAGGGCGCTGGAATTGGACAGTTCGGCATTCATCGCAGCGCACAATCATCCAAGTGACATTGTCATTCCAAGTCAAGCCGACATCGACATGACCTTAAGGCTGCTCACGGCGTCGATCGCGCTTGGCATCGTGTTTCACGATCATTTCATTGTTTCAAGCAGCAGTTACCACAGCATGCGCTTCCATAAATCCGTGCACCCTTGGGGCGCGGGATGAGGATATGAACGATTTCGACAAAAGGCTCTCGATTACCGGCGAGCCGATGCGCCCCGGCTGGGATGAATTGCTTCGGTCAGAACTCGCCAACATATTGGCGAGCGGGCATTTCGACAAATCGCCTACATTGCAGAAACTGCTGGTCTATCTGGTCGGCGAAACCATCAAGGGCGGAGAGAAGCTGAAAAGCTATATAGTGGCGGTCGAGGGCCTTGGCAAAGACCCGCAGTTCGACTTGCATACCGACAGTTATCCACGGGTGCAGGTGATGCGATTGCGCAAGATGCTAGAGGGATATTATGCACGGCACAGCCCGCTGCAGGATCTCTGCATCCATATACCGGCGGGTAGCTATGAGGTGAAACTGGCAAGACCGACAACTGCCTATCCTGAAATTTTCAGCCGATTGCTGTCGACCGGCAACAGCGAAGCGGCAGGAAATGTCCGCACAACTGGACCGGTATCGTTTCGGCCCCAGAAACCTCCATCCGACGAGCCGCCCGAGAAGACGGCGGCAATGCTACCGTCATCGGGGCGCGGGCCGTTGCTGTGGGTCGTACCGCTATTTTTGATTGTCATTGTTGTCGCGGCATATTTTGCCGGCGCCGAAAGAGTATCAGATAAATACGACCCGGTCGGCGCCACCTCTTCCGACGCGCCCCTTCTGATCCTTGACCGCCCCACGGCTGCCGCAAACACGGCCGCTCAAGACCTTGCCAATGAAGCTTATGCCAAACTTGCCGATGGTTTGGGAAGGTCTTGGGCCGTTCGGCTTTCCCTGGCGGACTCGGCGGCAACCGATCCGACATCGACGCCGTCCTACCGATTGTCCACCCAGGTCGGCCAGTTGCGCGGGCGACAACAGGTTATCTACCTCAGGCTTGTAGATGGTCGAAACTCGGAACTCATCTGGTCCGCGTCAGTCGCACTCGATCCCGATAAGTCGTTTGCCGACAATCTGGGTAAAAGCGTGGCTCAGATTGCAGGCCCATTTGGTATCATCGCGCGGCGTGAAACCGGCAAAATCGAAGGTCAGTATCGCCGCGGGTACAGTTGCCTTTTGGGCTACATGGACTATCTCAATGCCAGAAGGCCCGAAATGTTGGCGCCGCTGTCGGCCTGTCTCAACCAGCCTGTGGATGGAGACCGTCTCAATGCTGTTCGGCTGGCATTACTCTCATTCCATATAGTGGCAACTGCCACACGGGAAGATCGCTCTTCAGCTATGGTAAGAGCCTTGGGGGTCGCCCAACAGGCGATACAGACAGATGGAAAGGAGGCCTATGCCCATTTTGCCATGGCGCGTATCCAGTTTGTCACCAATAACTGCGCCAAGGGCGTGCTGCATACCGGACATGCAGCGCAGGCCAATCCTTACGATCCTGTGATGCTGGCCGTTCTGGGAAATTTCGCTGCACTATGTGGCGACCCATATGGCGACGTCCTGCTTGAACGGGCTTTCGACTTTCGATCGCCTGGCGAGTCCTATGCCCGCCTGTCCTTGATTCTTTCGGCTATCAGGAATGGCCAGACCGAAAGACTTCCGGCGCTATCCACGGAAGCCGAGAATGTCCCCGGCGTAAGCGCCTCATATCATCATCTATGTGAAACGCTGGTGGCTGCCGCGATGGGCGACGTGGAGAAAGCGCGGAGGGAATGGCGTAAGTTTGATGCCGCCTCGGTCTACCCCGGGGGTTCACCCGACATCATGATGCAGGAAATCGTGCTTTCTCCACAGACTCGCAGCAAAGTCATCTCCTACCTCAAGGCAAGAAATGTTCTGCCGATAAAAGAATGAAGCTGTTACGTGGCGTTACAAAGGTAAAAATCTGTTAACCAAGTAACGGCGTTACGCATAGATTTTGGGCGCCACCCTGCCAACAAATACCACATATAGTTATTTTTCGAATGCAACGGTATTAAACTGCCGTCAGACGGCAGAACCGTCCACATTCCGTCACATGGAAGCGCTGTTTGCCTCTGCCCCGCCTGTACTGGTCCTACGCGGAAGCTTATCGGGCGCAGTTGCTTTCCCATCTGCGCCGGGGTCTCTCCCACACCCACAGGCTCCGGCGCAGATGAATCTTCGAAAAAAGGGCGCAGCCCGACCGGCGGATAACGCAGCTGTTTTCCGTCGATCAAAAATTCCGTCCCTCTGCCGTATTGTGTGGAGAGCAAAGAAAATGTCCCGCCATCGGGCTGCCCCAGATGAAGGCTGATTGAACATGTTCGAAAAGAATTTTATACCTGCCGGTCACGGGTTAACGGATGCAGCCGACACGGACCACGCAAGCGAGGTGGAGCGCATCGATGAAAGACGCGGCAGTCAGCGCCATCGTGCCGTCATGCGGGCCGCCCGGCTATCGAGTTGCGTTCACCGCGTCGAGACTATGGGACTGGTGCGCAACATTTCCGAAAGCGGCATGCTTGTCGAAAGCCCTGTGTCATTTGCAAATGGCGAGAAAGTCGCCATTTCGTTGATGGACGGTGACCGGATCGAGGGGGAAATAGTATGGCAACGGGACAATTCGTTCGGGATCCGCTTCGGTCGCTGGATATCTGTCGATTCCGCTTTGGCCCGAACGCAATCGGGGAAAGGATCGAAACCGCGGGCGCCCAGGTTGACGCTTCAACTTCCAGTCCTTGTCAGAACGGGATCCTTGCTGGCGGACGGTCAGATTTGTGATATTTCACAACGGGGCGCCAAAATTCGCTTCAATCAATATCTCCCCATCGACTGCCGGGTGCAAATCAGTCACGGCAATCTGCGTCCCATAACGGGCAGCGTGAAATGGCAGGTCGGTAATTTGATCGGTCTTGAATTCTACCGTACGCTGGGCGTCGATGAGCTGGCAGGCTGGACGCAGAATAAAATGGCCTGAATGTACGGCCTTCAGGGCGCAGAAATGTCTAACGCCGGCAGACCATCCGCTGTCTGCTAAATTCCGTCCGTCCGAAACTAATGGCTTGATTTTAGTCATAGTCCATGCGACCGATAATTGAGAACGTTCTCAATTTGGAGAGGTCGAGCGTTTCATGTCGTTCAGAAATTCGAGCATCGCGGCCATTTGCCTTTTGCTGGCGGCGGGCGCCGCTGCAGCCTATGCGCCGCCAGATGACGCCAATAGTGTAGCCAATCCCTCCAACTGGCCAAGCGCGTCCACACCAGAAGCTATCACCAGCCCCAATACCGAAAAGCAGATTGATGCCTTGTTGCGCCGCATGTCGCTCGAGCAGAAGGTGGGGCAGCTGATCCAGGCGGACATCAGCGCCATCAAGCCAGCCGATCTGAAAAAATATCCGCTGGGTTCGATTCTGGCGGGAGGCAATTCCGGCCCTTATGGCGATGAACGGGCAAGTGCGGCCAAATGGAAACAGCTGACAGGGGAATTTCGCACGGCCTCACGACGGGCAGGAGCAGGCATCCCGATATTGTTCGGCATCGATGCAGTCCATGGGCATTCCAACCTGCCTGAGGCGACGATATTCCCGCACAACATCGGCCTTGGCGCCACCCGCGATGTCGACCTGATCAGACGCATAGGCGAGGCTACCGCTGCCGAAATCTCGGGAAGTGGCATCGAATGGACATTCGCCCCGACGCTCGCGGTACCGCAGGATCTACGCTGGGGCCGCACTTATGAGGGCTATTCATCCGATCCCGAATTGATTGCAAGCTACGCCAAGGCGATGACGCTCGGTTTGCAGGGCGAATTGGTGTCTGGCAAGCCGCTTGACGCCAAAAGGGTCGCGGCAACCGCCAAGCATTTCCTGGCCGACGGCGGCACGGCCGAGGGCCGCGACCAAGGCGACGCGCAGATCAGCGAATCCGAACTGATTGCCAAACACGCGGCAGGCTATCCGGCTTCAATCAATGCGGGCGCGCTAACCGTCATGGCAAGCTTTTCCAGCTGGAACGGCGTGAAGCACCATGGAAACAAGTCGCTGCTCACCGATGTTCTGAAAGGCCGTATGGGCTTTGACGGACTCGTCGTCGGCGACTGGAACGGACATGGCCAGGTCGCCGGATGCTCGGCGACCGACTGCCCTGCAGCCATAAATGCCGGTCTCGACCTTTTCATGGCTCCGGACAGCTGGAAAGCGTTGTTCGGCTCGACCCTGGCCGCAGCGCGGGACGGTCGGATTCCCAAAGCGCGTATCGACGACGCCGTCCGGCGCATTATCAGAGTGAAGTTCAAACTGGGCTTGATGGGCAACGTTCAAACCAGGCGTGGCGACACATCTTTGGTGGGCAAGAAAGAGCATCTCGAACTGGCCCGTGAGGCCGTGTCGAAATCGCTTGTCCTGTTGAAGAATGATGCCAAGATTTTGCCCATCCGTCGCGGTGCGCGCGTTCTGATTGCAGGGTCGGGCGCCGAGAATATGGCCATGCAATCAGGCGGCTGGACGATCAGCTGGCAGGGTACCGACACAACGGCCGCAGATTTTGCCAATGGTCAAACCATCGGTCGTGCGATTTCTGAGGCAGTGAAGGCGAATGGCGGCGCTGCAGCATTTTCAGCCTCGGGCACTTTCGCCACCAAGCCCGATGTAGCGGTGGTTGTGGTAGGTGAAAAACCCTATGCCGAGTTTGAGGGCGACGTACCGCATCTCGCGTTCCAGCCGCAACCTGATGAGACGGAGATGATTGCGCGGTTCAGGGCACAGGGCATTCCGGTTGTTGTCATATTCCTGTCCGGCAGGCCGATGTTTACCGGCAAGCTCATCAATCAGGCCGATGCCTTTGTTGCCGCATGGCTGCCCGGAACGCAGGGCCGCGGCGTGGCGGACGTGCTGGTTGCAGGGGCGGATGGAAAGACATCCCGGGACTTTACCGGACGTTTGCCCTTTGCATGGCCGGCCGATGCACGCTCGCCTTTGATCGCGCCTCTTTTTCCGGTGGGCTATGGGCTGGATTACACGAGGCCGG
The DNA here is from genome assembly GCA_016742125.1 of Sphingomonadaceae bacterium. GTDB lineage: Bacteria > Pseudomonadota > Alphaproteobacteria > Sphingomonadales > Sphingomonadaceae > Sphingorhabdus_B. The sequence continues at coordinate 7,893 of JACVCM010000049.1, forward strand.
GTCGCCTGGCGCCGGTCAATGAGGATCCGCGGGTGGACATGTCGGCGCTGACCGTCGCCACACATTATGTCATTCGCGGAAAAGTCCCTGCCCCGTGGAATCTCCAGATGGACGGATCGATCAGCACACGTGCTGTCGACTTGGCAGCGCAGGAGGACGCCCGCCAGTTTACCTGGAATGCCGATGGAACCTTTGTCATCAACGGGCCAGCCGTCGATCTGTCGAAGCAGCTTGAAGACGGTGGGACGATGCTGATCGACTGGCGCATCGACCGGCCGGCAAATGGACCAGTCACGATCTCATTCGGCGGAGGCACGCTCGATTTCGAGGCGGTAATACGCGGCGTGACACCCGGAACAGCAACGCAAACGCGGATTCCGCTTCGCTGTTTTGCCGAAGCTGGCGCGAAATTCGCTGCCGTCGGCTCCCCCATACGTATGCAGGCGCCGAAAGGTCTTGTTGCGACCATTCGCCACGTTCATATCGAAACATCAAAAGAGCACGCACCCTGTCCGGGCAAAGCGCGCTAACGAGGGAGAGAGAGAATGGCATTGGCACCCGGCGCAGCAGCGTCGACCGGTTCGGACGACACGCATATCGATGCACCCCAGCTTCAGCTGTTTGTCATGGGGCTGTTTTTCATCTTCGGCGGGATAACCAGCCTGAACGATGTCATTATTCCCAAGCTCAAGGAACTGTTCACGCTCAACTACACACAGGCGATGCTCGTGCAGTTCTGTTTCTTTGCCGCCTATGCCGTCATCGGCATTCCCGGCGCCCGGCTGGTCAAGAAGATTGGGTATATGCGCGGAGCAGTCGCCGGATTGCTGACCATGATGGCCGGATGCCTGCTGTTCATTCCTGCCAGCCAGACCGCAACCTATGGCGTATTCCTGCTTGCGCTGTTCGTGCTCGCCAGCGGCGTGGTGATTGTACAAGTTGTTTCCAATCCGCTGATTTCGCTGCTCGGTAATCCTGCGACTGCACACAGCCGTCTGACTTTCGCCCAAGCCTTCAATTCGTTGGGCACTACGGTTTTCCCGATTGCGGGCTCGATACTGATCCTTGGCAGCCTGGCCACAGTGACGGCCGACCAGTTATCGGGGGTTGAGCTGGATGCCTACCGCACAGCCGAAAGCCAGGCGATTGTAAACGGCTATCTCGGTATTGCAGTGGCACTCGCAATAGTTGCGGCGGCAGTCTGGATGTTCCGCAACGCGCTCAAGGGCGAAAAACATGAAGCAAGTGAGGGCCTGGCAGGGCTTGATCTTCTCCGGCGCCCACGCTTCGGTTTTGGTGCGTTGTGCATTTTTCTGTACGTCGGTGCAGAGGTCGCGATTGGGTCGCTCATCGTCAATTATCTGATGCAGAGCCACGTTATGGGCCTGGAAGAACAGGCTGCCGGCAAACTCATCGGGCTATATTGGGGCGGGGCGATGGTCGGCCGCTTTATCGGATCGGCCGTTCTTCGTGTCCTCAGCCCCGGCAAGGTGTTGGCGTTCGTTGCGATAGCTGCAATTGCATTGCTGATTATTTCGACACAAACCTCCGGCGAGGTTGCAGGCTACACGTTGCTGGCGGTCGGTCTGACCAACGCAATCATGTTTCCGACGATCTTCACACTGGCATGCGAAAAGCTTGGCTCGAGGGCGGCGGATGGTTCGGGCATTATCAACGTCGCGATTGTGGGCGGCGCAGTCATACCGCTGCTTACCGGCGTTATCGCAGACCTTACGGCCAGTCTGGCCATTGCTCTCACGCTGCCCATGGCGTGCTATGCCATCATCGCCGCATTCGGATATTACGCACGCAAGCCGGCTTGACGGCGCTATATTGCGTCGTGAATTTCCCGGAATTGCCGAGACATTGTCATCAGCATGAATGCGGAGATCGCTGCCAAGCCTGCCAGCAAAAGGAATAGCGCGTCGAATCCGTAAGCCGGGACGAGCGCCAGTGTAAGCCACGGCATGATGAGCGACGGCAAAGTGTTGGTAAGGTTGAAAATTCCGAGATCGCGACCTCTTGTCTGGGGTCGGGGTAGAACGCGTAATGTTTGACTGGAATGGAGCGCCAAAAAGATGCTGCTGGCCAGTCCGAATGCGACATAGCCTGCAATTGCTATCGGCAAGCTTGGCGCAATGGCCATCACCAGCAAACCTAGGGCGGCAATCGCCGCGCCCCAGACGAGCGGCGTGATCGGCCGTCCGGCGCGATCGGACCAGCGTCCCGCAGCAAGGGCGCAAAATACGGCCAGTCCCAGAACAATCGAAAAAATCGTAGCTGTATCGTTCTGGCCGAATCCCGGGTCAAGGCTGCGAAACCATAGCAGCAGAAAGGCAAACAGTGACGCTTCGGCTATCTGCACCAGCAGGCGCGCCGTCCACATTCGGGCCATTGCTCGCCGCGATGCATGCGGTTTTTCGGGCATTTCCGCATCAGCCAGCCTCTCGCGTATCAGTTGCGGCATAGCCTGCGGCCTGCCGAATATCAGCAGCGGGCCCACCATGCATATCACGAACAGGACAACCGATATCTCCTGATATTTCCACCACTGAAATCCCGGTAAGGTGATGAGCGCACCCGACAAGGCACCGAGTGCGGGTGCCACGGCCAATAGCCCGCCCAGCAGTCCCTTTTGTTCATCCGGGATGGTATCGCCCGCCCAGGCAGCGAGCGGCGCCAGCATCATGTTCAGCCCGCACTGCCATAGCACGATAATGGCAATAAGCGTCCAGGCATCTCTGGCAAAGGGGATGCATAGCAGAAGGGAAGATGACAGCACCAAGCCGGCCAGTATCCAGGGACGCCGGACACCGCTGCGATCACTGGCCCAACCAAAAGCGATATTGGCAATGCTTGCCGAAATCGCACCCGCAAAAGCGGCAATCGCCAAAAGGTTCAAGGCCGTGTCCGCCGAAAGCGATGTGGCCCGAACTGGCAGCAGCAGTGTCAGGAAGGGCATATAGGCCACCGCGCCTCCAGCAACAGCCAGCGCATATAAATAGAGAAATCGCGCCGACTGTTGCCCGGCTTCGACCAACTCAGGGTCTCGCCGTGGTGCGGGGTGGAGCGGTGCTGTCGCGCACCACCAGCGTGCCCTCGGTGACCACGGGTAGAGCCAGGTCGGCGGCATTGCCGTTGGTAATCAGTAGCTCGACAGCCTTGGAAAAGGTGGCAGCAATCGGCTGATCAACGGCTGTCAACTGAGGAGATGTGAAACGCACAACGGGCGTATTGTCAAAGCAGATAACCGAAAGATCCTGCGGAACCGTCAACTCCCGTTGCTTGGCTGTATCGAGCGTTGCCAGCGTCATCTGATCATTGCTTGCGATGATGGCGGTCGGCGGGTTGTCGAGGTCGAGCAGGAGATTGGCGGCGGCAACGCCACTTGCATAACTGAAATCCCCGCGCGCACAAAGACCGTCCTGCCCAAACCCCGCGGCTGCCATCGCTTCGCGCCACCCATCTATGCGCCAGTTGGACAGATCATATTCGTCCGAACCGGCAATGAAACCGATGCGGCTGTGCCCCAGGGCAATGAGATGTTCGGTGGCGCGCCGGGCCGAACCCTCGTCATCCATAGTCATCGCGATCCCCGGCCCTTTTGAGACCGAGCCGATGCGGGCAAAGGGTATTTTGCGATTAGCGAGCAGATTGGTGATAAGCGGATTTTCGGAATGTGGCGGGGTCAGAATGACGCCGTCGGGCTGAAGGGCGGCAATGGTTGCGCTCAGCTCCCGCTCGACATGGTCGTTATGCGTATCGACAAGCTCGAAGATCATTCGATAGCCATGTTCTGCACATTTGAGCATGCCGCCCAAGAGCATCTGGTCGACCCAATCGCTACCCTGCCGCGAACGCCAATCGGCGATCGTTCGCTCCCGATCGTTTATGACCAGTATCAGGTAAGACCGTGAGCCACTCATCCGCTGCGCGGCTATGGACGGGACATAGCCAAGCCGGTCGATCGAGCTTTGCACACGCTCTTTCATGGCCGGGCGAACATTGGGTTCGTTATTGATAACCCGGCTGACCGTTTGCAGGGAAACACCCGCGTCGGCCGCTACATGCTTTATCGTGACTGCCTGGCGGCGTCTCGCCATGTCTTATTTGCCCTCTTCGGCACCCTGCATGCAGGCGAGCCCCTTTTCCATGTCTTCAGCACATTGGTAGATGCGGACCCAGTCGATAAGAAACTCTGCCGGGGTTACATTGGCTGCAACCCCTTTGTCGTTGTTCTTCTCCGACAGCCCACCCCCGATGGCAAGATTTGCCATGATGTAGAAGGGCTGGTCAAAGGGTGCAACGGGATTCGATTTGGCCAGCGGCGATGCCGTGCTCCATTGGTCGGCTTTCACTTCCCAATATTGCTGGCCATCGAGATAGAAGCGCATCAGTCCCTCGCCCCATTCGAGTGTCCAGATATGAAAATCGTCGGATGGAAGGGCTTGGGAGGCCAGTGACACTCTTGTGTCGAGAAACTTGTTATGAGGCGCGAAATCGCCGAAATGGAGAGCGCTAATCATCCGGTTTTCGCCGACACTGCCCTGGCATGTCTCGCATTTCGCCCCGAGATTCACGCCTTCCAATATATCGATTTCGCCCGATCGCGGCCATCCGCCATATACCGGTTTTGCGGGCATCATCCAGATGGCGGGCCAGGTCCCCTGCCCTTTTGGCGGCCTGGCCCTGAATTCAACCTTGCCGTATTTCCAGCTAGCCAGACCCAGCGTCCGCACTTTGCCAGATGTATAGTCCTGGGTGGTTCGAGGATTGGGCCTTTCGGCAATCTCCGGTGGACGATCAGGGCCTGTGAATTTTTCCTTGCGCGCCTTCAGGCGCAACATGCCGCCTTCGACACTGACATTGGCCGGTCGGTCCGTGTAGCATTGACGCTCCTGGTTGCCACCGCCCCAACAGGATTCCTCAGGTTTCCATTTTGTGCGGTCAAGTTCGTCCCCCTCGAATTCATCCGCCCACACCAGGCTCCAGCCGGTTTTGGGCGCTTGTGCTGTCGCGGCGCCTCCAGTGCATCCGGACAGTGTCGCGATACAAACCGCCGGCAATATTGAGCAACGCATATATACTCTCCTTCAGGCACTTCAAAGCAACGGGCCCGGGTCAACGACCAAGGCCCGCTTCAAGGTTGCGCTGGAACGTGTGTTCAGAAGTCGAAACGCGCCATGAATGTGAACCGTCTGTCGTTACGGAAAGCCGAACGGGTCAAGCGGGTTCCGTCGAAATCGACCACCTGCGACGTTCGGGTAACGGTATCGAGCAGGTTTACGCCCTGAACCCCGAGCTTGATATTATCCGTTACCGAATAGAATATCGATGCATCGAGCTGACCGGTGGATTCTTGCCAGATTGGCGAGAACGGGAAAATATCGTCGCGTGGCGTAATCAGGAAATCCGACCGCCAGTTATAGGCCGCACGTAGCGCCAGAGGGCCCTTCTCGTAGAAGATCGTGGCATTGACCGTATGCTTCGAAACGCCCTGGAGGGGCTGCAGCGACGCAAATGTGCCCCGGTTCCCGGCAAGGTCGGGGTTGGTAAAGTCGCCCGCATCGACATAGGTATAGGTGAATTGCGAGCCGAGTCCGCTCAGCAATCCCGGAAGGAAGTCGTAGGTCTGCTGATAGCTGATTTCGACGCCTTTCAGCGTGCCGCCCAGTTCGTTGCTCGGGCCATTGACCTCTACCGCAATGTCGCCGTTGGCGGACGGATAATCGACAATGTTGACGCCGCTGCTGACGATCCCCTTGATATCCTTCAGGAAAGCCGAAAGCGTGATAGATCCCACAGTGTCGAAATACCATTCAGCCGAGAGATCGTAACTCCAGGATTGCGTCGCCTGGATGTTACGGTTGCCGGTAAAGAGCTGAAACAAGGGACCGGTGGCCAGCGTACCGTCGGATACGAGATCGGTCGTGTTATCCGAAACGACGCCGCCCGCACGGAACAACGCCAGGTCCGGGCGCGAAATGCCCTTGGAAACGGCGAAACGGAACAACATACCGCCGCCTATGTCGAGCTTGGCGTTAAAGCTGGGAAGCCAGTGATCGAACTTTATGTCTCGATTGTCAAAGATGACCTGCCCGGTATGTGCTGCTGCAAATTCGGCCTGTCTGGTGGCAGACAGGGAGCAGAATCCAGGCCTTTGCTGACCGGCAACCGTATTGTTGCAGACCGTCTGGATTTCAGACACCTGCACCCTGCCATCGCCATTGCCGCCTGCCAGAACCGCATCAAAGCGGTCCGGATTTGGCAGCGTAATCACCCCGCCGCTTTTTACAGTGGTGTGGACGTAACGCACGCCGACATTTCCGACAAGGTTCCAACCATTGCCGAAATCGCTGCCGAAATCGACCCGCGCATAGCCCGCTTTCGTGTATTCGGTGACATCGGAAATTTCGCCGGTGCAGAATGGTGCACAGGCCGTGCCGTCGGCATTGCGGCGATCGGTTATCGGTTCCCAGGCTTCGCCCAGGCGATCGGGGAAGGACCAACGGGTGATCGCAGCGCCCTGGGCGGCGGTCGTACCGTTCAGATACTCGCCGATGAAATCGTCACCGCCATAGAAAAAGCCGCCGCCATTCTCGATAGGGACGGGCGCATTACCGCGCTGGAAACCGTCTGCAAACGGATTGCGGAAGGAGGCTGCATTGGGGAAATCGATCGGGTAGGCACCACCCCCGCCGCCATAGGGACGGGCGCCGGGCAAAGGTCCGCTAGGACCAGGACGATTCCAGGAGCCGTCCCTGCCGGTCCAAGGTGCGCCCAGCGTACCCCAGTTACCGAAGTTGGTGTCGCGCGTAACGCGATTACGCTCCGCCCAGCGCGTCCCGAAACGGGCGCTCTTGAAGAAGCCTTCATCGCTGATGTCATATTCGGCGTCGAACCGGACGCTGTTGAGATCGCCTTCGTTCCGCGCCTGGCTATCGAGCAGGAACCAGAAATAGGTGTATTCCGGGCTGCCATAGATGCCCTGCGGGGCGCCTTGCGGCCGGATGAACTCGACCTTGGGTACATTGCCGCTATTGTCGATGCGGACATCCGAGAATGTAGCCATGGTGCCAATGATGGCGTCCTGACTGAGTTCGGACCCGATATGCTGCAGTTCGAAATTGAAGCGCAGACGATCCGTCGCCTCGAACTTGGCATCAAACGAGAAATCCTCTGTCTTGGCTTCGGTCTCGCGCTGGAAACGCAGCAGCTCGGTGGGCAAGCCACCCCAAGGCGAGAAACCGGAATCGCCGCCCCGCTGGGTCAGGGTGCCGGTCTGGAACACATTATTGTCATCGAAGGTCCAGCTACTGCCGCTGGCCGGTACCGGGAAACCGGCATCATTGTTCACCAGCGCCAATATAGCAAATTCGTCAGTGAAAAAGCTGGTATTGGAGCGCAGAAACTCGGCCGTCGCCACCAGCCGGCCATCTCCGCTTTCGAACTGCGCCACGGCTGAAAACGCCTCGCGATCACGTTCCAGCTTGGTGGTGCGTACCCCCGCCCCCTTCGGTACGATGACAGTACCTGCAGGTGGGAAGTTGGACTCATTGAAATTCACATTGCCAAATCCGCCCGAGCCCACATCCCGAACGCGAAGGCATGTAGTTGTAAGCGTGGCGGCGCGGTAACAGGGATCGGTTAACTGTGAGGCATCGGTACGGCTGATGAGTTCTGACCGCGCATAGCCCAGCTGAAGGCCGAACTTGCTTCCGCCGTTTGTCTCCCATGTGTTGGAGATAATGCCGGAAACCCCAGGGGACCATTCCTTGGCCAGATCCCCATAATTCCCCTCGATCGTGCCAGCGACCTTGAACCCGGGCGTGTCGAGTGGCTTGCGGGTAACGAGGTTGACGGTGCCGGCAATGCCGCCGTCGATCATATCGGGCGTTACATTTTTGAAGACTTCGACACGGCCGAGCAGTTCCGGCGACACATCGTTGAACGAGAGCACAGTCCCGCCGGTGGCGGAAAAGATGTCGCGCCCGTTCAATTCGGAACGGACAAAGGGCAGCCCGCGGATGATGACGCCTGTGCCCTCAACCGAGAATCGGTCCGGGTCGGTGGTCTTTTCGAAGCGGCCGATGTTGACGCCGGGAACGCGCTGGAGCGCTTCGGCCACCGAACGGTCCGGCAGGGCGCCAATATCTTCAGCGGTAATGGCATCGACAAATGTATCAGCGTCACGCTTCACATTTTGCGCGTTTTCAAGTGATTTCTTGAAGCCGGTGACGATGATGACGTCTTCTTCCGCGATAGCCGCTGCATCTTCCGGCTGGTCAGTGGCTTGCGCAAGGGCAGGCGAGGTAGCGAACGCACATAGAGCAAGGCTGGAAGCAGTTGTCAGCGCAACAAGGCGCTGCGATCGCGACATTCCTGATGTAGATTTGCGAGCCAAATGATCCTCCCCTGATTATTTTGCTGCGAGTATTGAGCCCCGCGGTCACATTCATTCATAACTGTAATTGAGAGCGTTCACAAGTATCAAAATGAACGTTCACAATTTTGCTTTGACGCGCTACATCGCTACGGACAAAGCGGGAGACGGGACATCATGGCCATTGAGAATATTATCATCGTGGGTGGGGGGACTGCTGGATGGATGGCTGCGGCAGCACTGTCGCGCCTCAAAACCGGAGCACAGGTGGGGATAACGGTTATCGAGTCGGAAGAGATCGGCACCGTCGGCGTGGGTGAGGCGACGATCCCACCCTTTTTGGATTTCAACCAGCTGCTCGAAGTCGATGAGCGCGAAATGCTCGCCGCCGTGCAGGGCAGCTTCAAACTGGGAATCCAGTTCGTCAACTGGGGCAAGCTCGGGGACAGCTACATCCACCCCTTTGGCGCCTATGGGTATCAGATCGGGGGAATATCTTTCCATCATGTTTGGCACAAATATCGGCAAGAGGGGGACAAGCGGCCTATTCAGGTCTTCAACATCGAAACGATGGCCGCCTATTTCGGACGTTTTGCACGCACCGAAGATTATCAGCGCGACGACCTGCCGCCGATAAACTATGCCTATCACCTCGATGCCGGACGTTACGCACGCTTCCTGCGCCAATATGCCGAAACCAGAGGCGTGGTACGCCGCGAGGGCCGTGTTATCGACGTTGCGCTCGATGGCGAAACTGGCTTTGTATCGTCGGTCACAATGGACGATGGCGAGAGAATTGAAGGTGATCTTTTCATCGATTGCTCCGGCTTCCGCGGGCTTCTGATCGAGCAGGCGCTGAAAACCGGGTATGACGACTGGTCGAACTATCTGCCCTGCAATCGGGCCGTCGCCCTGCCCTGTATACGCGAGGACGGAAGCGGACCCCTGCCCTACACACGCGCAACCGCGCATTCGGCTGGTTGGCAGTGGCAAGTTCCCTTGCAGCACCGCAACGGGAATGGGCATGTCTATTGCAGCGAATATATGTCGGACGACGAGGCGCACGACATTCTTGTCCGGAATATCGCCGGAAAGCCGGGCGCGGACCCCAACTTCCTGCGCTTTGTAACGGGACGACGGAAGAAGTTCTGGAACAGGAATGTCGTCGCGCTGGGTCTCGCTGCCGGTTTTATGGAACCACTGGAGTCAACCTCGATCCATTTGATAAACACCGGTATCAACAAGCTGATCGCACTTCTGTCGCTCGAGGGAATCACCCAAGTGCAGGAAGACACGTTCAACCGGCTAACGGCAAAGGAATATGCCCGCATCCGCGACTTCCTCATTCTTCACTACAACGCCACTTCGCGCGATGACAGTCCGTTCTGGAACTATTGCCGCAACATGAGCGTGCCGGATAGCCTGACCGAAAAGATCAACCTGTTCAGAAACAATGGCCAGATTTTCCGCGAGGATGACGAACTGTTTACCGAAACCAGCTGGGCGGCGGTGATGATGGGCCAGGGCATTATGATGAATGGACATAACGCCATGGCCAATAGTGTAAAGGAACCGACAACCCGGCAGGAAATCGATGCGATGGAACAATCCATCCGGTTCGTTGTCGAGCATATGCCCAGTCACGGCGACTATCTGGGCAAATACTGCCCCGCCGCCGGGTAGCAGCGGAAATTTACAGCCTGACTTGTGCCTCGAGATGGTGGCCCGCCAAGCTGCCGCCGACAAGAACCCGGTGCATACCGCGTTCAAGGCGCCATTTGTGGGTCGACGGGTCGCGGTAACGCAAATCGTCGATACAGACGGACATGCGGGCGATCACCGTTTCCCCTGGCTGGATTGTAACGCGCGTAAAGGCCTTGAGCGATTTCCGCGCCCGTGGCTGGATAGCGCCGGGAAAACCCACATAGGCCTGCACAACTTCGCTTGCCGCGATGCTGCCATCGTTACGGATGGCGACGCTGATATCCAGCCGTCCGTTTATCCGGTGTACATTGAGGGCGCGATACGCGAAGCTCGTATAGCTTAGCCCATGACCGAAAGGATAGCGGGGCTCGATGCCCTCCGCCTCGAATTTGGCGTAGCCATGCCAATAGCCATATTCGATGGTCCGCGCATCGCGATCGAAAAAGGGATAATCCGCCGCATCGCGCGCAACCGTAAAGGGCAACTTCCCCGACGGCGCAACCTCTCCGAAGAGTAGCCGGGCAAGCGCCGTCCCACCCTCCATGCCGCTGTAAAAGGTCTGCAATATCGCTGCCGCTCCGGTGCGCCACTCTTCGACGAGAACGGCCGAGCCTGCCACGATCACGACAATTGTCGGTTTACCGCTTGCAATAGCAGCCCCGATCAGCGCGACCTGAACGGCCGGCAGCCGAAGGTCCACGCGATCGCCACCAATCGATTTGGGGCGTGGTGGCGCTTTCTTGCGAGCCTCGGTCACTTCCGGCGGCAGGTTGGCCTCCGATCCGGCCTGTCCCAGCGCAAGGTCGCCGGGAATAAACTCACCCTCCAGTTCGGCCGTATAACCCACGACCACCACCACTGCATCGGCGCACTGGGCGGCGATCGCTGCAGCATCGATATCATCCTCGTCACCGGTTACGATCGCGTCACCGCCCAGATATTCGCGTAGCCCCTCAAGCGCGGTAACGACATAAGGCGCGCGAACCCGGCTCGATCCGTTATCCCCTGTATTCTCCATCCCGGCAAGCCTACCCAACACGGCAAGTTTGCCGACTTCGCCACGCTTGAGAGGCAGTGTGCCATTATTTTCAAGCAGGACAGCCGACTTCTCCGCTGCTTCCAGCGCAAGTGCTCGATGCGCGTCGCAGGCCACCAACTCCTCCGTATAGGATAGCAGCGGCAGCTCTGCGTTCGAGAAACGCAACTGCGTCTGCAATATCCTGCGACAGGCATTGTCGATGACTTGCGGCTCGATACTGCCGTTTTGTACCGCTGTGAGCAGCTTGTCGCCCCATTTCAGCGGTTCGGGATTTTCGATGTCTAGCCCCGCGGCGGCACCATAAGGTGCGTATACGCCCATGATCCAGTCCGAATGCACGAACCCCGCAAAGCCCCATTCGCTGCGCAATATGTCGGTTAAAAGATGCCGGTTTTGCCCCGCATATTCGCCGTTGACCTTGTTATAGGCGCTCATCACGCTCGCGACGCCCGCGTCGAGGCAGGTCTTGAAATGCGGCAGATAGATTTCGTGCAATGTGCGCTCGTCGATGCGAACGTCGACAGTGAACCGCGCATTTTCCATCGAATTAAGGGCAAAATGTTTGACCGTCGCGATGACGCCGTGGCTCTGAATGCCCAGACCCAGCGCCGTTCCCATCGCGCCCAGATGACAGGGGTCCTCGCCATAGGTTTCCTGTGCCCGCCCCCATGCCGGATGACGCAACAGATTGATGCACACTGCGCCAGACAGGCTGCACCCCTGCGCTCGTGCTTCTATCCCCATCACCTCGCCGATACGCCTCTCCAGATCGACATCGAAGCTGGCGCCACGGGCCATCGAGCAGGGAAAACAGGTCGAACTGCCGCGTGCCACACCCCGCGGGCCGTCGGTGAAATATAGCGGCTCGATGTCAAGACGCTCGATGCCGCTGCCTGCGCGATAGGGTCGCGCGCCCCAGATGCCACCATCTTCCGCATAGGCTTTGAAGAAGCCCTTGCCCGACATCATCCCGACCTTTTCTTCGATCGTCGCTTCGGAAAGAATGGCGGCTACCTGATTGTTCAATTGTTCGTCATTCATGTCCGACTCGCTCTGCGGAATGGGCCCGGAACGTCCGATGTGCCGATAGGATTAACTGAGAGCAAGATGGTCGATGGCGTGCAACGGGCATGCCATATATATTCACCGGGATGACGACATCACGGAAGGGCGGCAGCCCGACCCTTCTTCTCATGGCCTGGGCAAGCCTAGTCATTGGAGTTCGTCGGGGCCCTAAACTTAGGTATCGCGGCATGTAGGGGTCCATGATGCTGATTGATGCCGTATATGATTTTTTGTGCCCATGGTGCCTGGTCGGCAAACGCCATCTCGACCTCGCAGTGCAGCAGGAGCGTCCCGCAGCATTGGCGATCCGCTGGCACCAGTTCATGCTATACCCGCATTTCGACCGTGGCGGACATGATTTTCTGGCGTTTTTCCGGGAGCGTTATGGCGACGAGTTGCGCGTTCCAATGTGGGATAATATTCGCGCTGTGGCACGGCCCGTGGGTATCGAATTTGCCTTTGAGGAAATGACCCGCGGTCCGGCCAGCATCGATGGCCACCGTCTGGTGCGCTGGGCAGAGCAGCAAAGGCCCGGTAGCGCGTCCGCGTTGATCGAAGACATAAGCACGAGCTTTTTTGAACGCGCGCAGATTATCGACATTGATTTTCTGGTCGATACGGCCCGGCGGCACGGCTTCAATGCAGTCGCCGCGCGGCAACATCTGGAAGGCCCTGACGATCTCCAAGAGCCTTTTGCCGAAACCGAGGCCTGGCGGCACAAAGGTGTGACATCGATGCCGCATTACATCCTGACATTTCAGGATGGGCATAGCGAAGTGGTCAAACAGACATCGGTCGAGATTTTTTCCGACGCCCTGCGCCGCGACGGGGCGACTGACCGGCGAGCGGTGCGTTGATGGGGATGCGCATTGCCTGTCTGGGGGGAGGCCCCGCCGGCCTGTACTTCGCCATTGCGATGAAACTGCGCAGCCCGGCAGCGGAAATCCACGTATTCGAACGCAACAGGGCAGGCGATACCTTCGGCTGGGGTGTTGTGTTTTCGGACCAGACCCTCGAAAATCTGGCAGCGACCGATCCGGTAAGTGCGAAGACGATCTCCGATAGCTTTGCGCACTGGGATCATATCGCGGTCACCGTCAATGGCTCGACCATCACCTCTTCGGGCCATGGCTTTATCGGTATAGGCCGCAAACATCTGTTACAGATATTGCAGGCGCGGGCCGCCGAGCTGGGCGTCGTGCTGCATTTCGAGACCGAGTGCAGCAGCGATGTCGACGACTATGCCGGGTTCGACCTGGTTATCGCTTGCGACGGCGTCAATAGCCCGGTGAGGACCCGTTACAAGGAGCGGTTCGGGGTCGATATCGATGTGCGGCGGAACAAGTTCATGTGGCTGGGTACACAGCAATTGTTCGATGCCTTTGCCTTCATTTTCGAACCCACGGAACATGGCTGGGTTTGGGCGCATGCCTATCGGTTCGACGATAGCACCTCTACCTTCATCGTCGAGTGCAGTCCCGAAACCTGGGCGGGTCTCGGGTTCGAGAATATGGATCAGGCTGAAGCCATAGCTGCATGCGAAGCGATCTTTGCGGCGCATCTTGGCGGTGAGAAACTCATCTCGAACGCGGCGCATTTGCGCGGGTCGGCCAGCTGGATAAACTTTCGGCGCATCCTGTGCAATCGCTGGTCGTTCGACAATGTCGTGTTGCTTGGCGACGCGGCCAATACGGCACATTTCCCGATTGGGTCGGGCACCAAGCTGGCATTGGAAGACGCAATCAAGCTGGCCGAGGTTCTAGACCGCCCTGGCCTCAACAATCGCGAAATGTTGACGACTGCGCTTGCTGAATATGAAGAAGAACGTCGCACCGCCGTGCTGCGCATCCAGAACGCGGCCCGCAACTCGACCGAGTGGTTCGAAACAGTGGACCGCTATATCGGCTTTCCGCCTGAACAGTTCGCCTATTCACTGCTAACCCGCAGCCAGCGGATCAGCCATGAAAACCTCCGACTGCGCGACAGCGCGTGGCTTCAACAGATGGAACAATGGTTCTGGCAACATGAAGCGATACGGGCGCATGTGAATGAACAGGCGCCTGCAAACCAGCCGATCTTTGCACCCTTGCGTATTGGACAATTGCGCCTTGCCAACCGGATCGCGATGGCACCGATGCTAACCTATATGGCCGATGACGAAGGCAAGACGACCGGTTTCCATTTCTCGCACTACACCGCGCGGGCGCTTGGCGGGACCGGACTTATCATGTCCGAAATGCTTGCCGTGGCTCCGGAAGGTCGGGCGACGCCAGCCTGCCCGGGTCTTTATGACGACGCGCAGATTGCCGGGTGGCGGGCTATAAATGACTTTGTCCACGCGCAGAGCAAGTCACTGACTTGCGCGCAGATCGGCCATGCGGGCGCGCGTGGCGCGTGCCGGGTGCCGGTGGATGGGCGGGGTTATGATGAGCCGATGGTGGAGCCATGGGAGTTGGTTTCAGCCTCAGCCAAGCCGTGGCGCATGGGCGGTGCGACACCACGCGAAGCAACCCTCAGTGATATCGAGCGGATCGTCGCCGACTTTGCAGCAGCGGCGCGGCGGGCCGATGAGGCTGGGTTTGACATGCTGGAAATCCAGGCCGGGCATGGCTTTTTACTGTCGAGTTTCATCACCCCTATCATGAACAAACGCAGCGATGCTTATGGCGGCGATCTTGGGGGGCGCATGAATCTGCCACTGCGGATCCTAAACGCTGTTCGCGCGGTCTGGCCCGCCGACAAGCCGCTTGCGGTGCGCATTTCGGCAAACGACTGGTCGGGCAGCGAAGGTATCGAACCCGCCGAGGCCGTGGAAATTGCAGCAATGTTCAAATCGGCAGGAGCCGACCTGATTGATGTGTCCGCAGGCGAAACCAATCCCGAGGCGCGCCCGGTCTATGGCCGGATGTTCCAAACCCCCTTTGCCGATCGTATTCGCAATGAAGCCGATATCCCGGTAATTGCTGTCGGCAATATCGAAGACGCCGACCAGGCCAATTCGATATTGCTTGCCGGGCGCGCGGACATTGTGGGTGTCGGACGACCGCATCTGGTTAACCCGATGCTGACTTTACACGCCGCGGCACGCGCGGGCTATAGGGGCCAGTTCGTGCCGCCCGCCTATCAGGCTGGGCAGGAGCAGATGCTGCGCGCCGAACGCAAACTTGCCGAAGCCTTGCGGGCCTGAAGACCATGTTCGTTCATCGCACGAAAATCCGTTTCGCCCATGTCGATGCCGCCGGAATCGTTTTCTATCCGCGTTATTTCGAGATGCTGAACGCTGCCGTGGAGGACTGGTTTGCGGAGGATTTCGGTCGTGATTTTCGTTCGTTGCATCTGGAAGAGCGCATCGGCACGCCCACGGTGCAGCTAGAATGCGAGTTCGTTTCTCCCGCCATGCTGGGTGACGAGATTGCCGTCCACCTGACCCCGGTGAAAATCGGTAACAGCAGCTGCCGGTTCGCCTTTTGCTTCGAAACCGGCAACCATGTCCGCCTCAAAGGGTCGGCAGTGCTGGTTGGCATGGACCTCGACCGGCAACAATCCCGATCCTGGGCTGCGGCAATCAGGGCGGCGATGGAATTACACCGCGACAACGGCGTGGCGTAGGCGTCCGATCCCCGCGACCTCAGCCTCGATCACATCGCCCGGCCAGAGCCATTCCTGCGGATCGCGGCCCGCACCTACGCCTGCGGGCGTGCCGGTGGCGATGATATCGCCCGGTTCCAGCGTGATGCCTTGGCTGATATCGGCGATCAGTTCGTCAACCTTGAAGAGCATATAGGCGGTGTTGCTT
>JACVCM010000147.1 GCA_016742125.1 Sphingomonadaceae bacterium
TTCCAGCTGTTGGCAACACCTCGTCCACACAGACTTGTGCACAATATCGATACAGCAACGTTGTGGCACCGGTGGAGGTGCTTCAGACCCGCCAGTCGCTTTATGGCATTCGCGTTGGCGCGAAGATCAAGTTCTAAATCAACCTGCAGTAATATTGAAGGGCGGGGCCGATGGCTCCGCCCTTTTCATTTGTAGATGCAGCTATCCAGTCCGTCGCGCTGCACCACCCTTATTCTTGCCGCAATGCTGTTGCCGTAGCGGCGCGTAAAGCCGCCTGCGCCGTGGACCGCGCGCTTTTTCGGCAGCGGCAGGATCGCGGCGATGCGCGCGGCTTCGTTGCGCGTCAGCTTCTTGGCTGACTTTTTGTAATAACGCTGCGCCCCGGCCTCAGCGCCATAGGTGCCGATGCCGGTTTCGGCGACGTTGAGGTACACTTCCATTATCCGCCGCTTGCCCCAGATTTTTTCGATCAGGAAGGTGAAGTAAACTTCCGGCACCTTGCGGATGTATCGCGTCCAGCCGCTGCCCTGCCACAAGAAGACATTCTTGGCGGTTTGCTGGCTGATGGTGGAACCGCCGCGTATCCGTCCGCCGCTTTTATTGCGTTCAAGCGCCTGCTCGATGGCCTCCCGGTCGAAGCCGTCATGACTGCAGAATTTGCCGTCCTCAGCCGCAATCACGGCGCGGACCAGATTGGGTGAAATGTTCGACAGCCTTGTCCAGTCGCGCTTCGCACCGTTGCTGTCGAACAGCATGGTCAGCGTCGTCGGCACCGGTACGACCGCATAGATCGCGGTCAGCAGGACACTGCCGATAATGAAGTAGAATAGCCATTTAAAGGTAAAGCGGAAGAAACGGGCGGGCAGCGAGCGCTTCACTTTGGTCATCGGCCAAAGCTAGCGTGGCGCTTTCCGCCCGTCACCTACTTTATTGTAGACTTATTGGGCGAGCAACAGGCGCTTGTCGCCTGCTATGCGCAACATCGCCTTTTGCAGTTTTTCGAACGCCCGCACCTCGATCTGCCGCACACGTTCGCGACTGACATTATAGGTCTGGCTCAGCTCCTCGAGCGTCTTGGGCTCATCGATGAGGCGGCGTTCGGTGAGGATATGCTTCTCACGATCGTTGAGGCTGTCGAGTGCTTCCGACAGCATCGCATGGCGCATATCGCCTTCCTGCGCATCGGCAACGCGCTCGTCCTGCAAAGGCTCGTCATCGACAAGCCAGTCCTGCCACTGGCCGTCGCCATCTTCGCGCATGGGGACGTTCAGCGAAGTATCGCCGCCCATCGCCATCCGGCGGTTCATATTGTGAACCTCGTCCTCCGACACACCAAGATCGGTGGCGATTTTTGCTACGGCTTCGGGATTCAGGTCGCCATCCTCAAACGCCTGAAGGTTGTTTTTCATCCGCCGAAGGTTGAAAAACAGCTTCTTCTGCGCCGCGGTAGTGCCGATTTTCACCAGGCTCCAGCTGCGCAGGATAAATTCCTGCATCGACGCGCGAATCCACCACATCGCGTAAGTCGCGAGGCGAAAACCACGATCGGGATCGAATTTCTTAACGCCCTGCATCAGGCCGATATTGCCTTCGGAAATCAGCTCGGACACCGGCAGGCCATAGCCGCGATAGCCCATTGCGATTTTCGACACGAGGCGCAGGTGCGAGGTCACCAGTTGCTCGGCAGCCTTCGGGTCGCCATGCTCCTGATACCGTTTTGCAAGCATATATTCCTGCTCAGGCTTCAGCACAGGAAATTTGCGGATTTCACTCAAATAGCGATTCAAGCTCGCATCCCCCCCAAGGGCAGGGATAGTGGCCGGAACATTCTTCGAATCAGACATGTTTCTCTCTTTCATTTTGCTCATCCCCGGGCCTCTTCAAGCACCCGGCAATCAAGCGTTCCCTTTCAATTCCTTATAGTCGAAGCTCACTTAACAGAAGCTGCATATCCTCTGGTAAACGGCTTTCGAACAACAAGGTTTCTCCAGATATCGGATGTTTAAACCCCAGCGCGGCGGCGTGCAATGCCTGTCTGTCGAATTTGGAGCGATTTGGTCCGATTCTGTAGGGGTTTTGTCGATTAGAATAAACGGAATCGCCTATCAACGGATGGCCGATATGCGCCATGTGCACCCGAACTTGGTGCGTCCGGCCCGTTTCGAGGCGACATTCGACCAGCGCGGCCTTGGCAAAAGCTTCGATCAGGCGATAATGCGTAACTGCATGCCTGCCCTTGTTTTCAGGGAGTACGGCCATTTTCTTGCGATTTGTCGTCGACCGGCCGATTTGCGTTCGCACTGTACCCGAAGGTGGGGCAGGGACCCCGCTGACAATCGCCAGATAGCGACGCTCGATGTCGTGGCTTGCGAACAGTTTTGCTAGACCTTCATGGGCTGCGTCGCTCTTGGCAACGACGAGAATGCCGGAGGTATCCTTATCGATCCGGTGGACTATGCCCGGTCGCTGCACGCCGCCGATGCCGGAAAGCTGCCCCCGGCAGTGATGCAACAACGCGTTGACCAAGGTGCCATCGGCATGGCCAGCCGCCGGATGCACCACTAGTCCGGCCGGCTTGTCCACGATGACCAGGTGATCGTCTTCGAACAAGATGTCGAGCGATATGTCTTGCGCTTCTGCGTGAGCGGGTCTGGCGGGCGGCACCGAAAGTTCGAATGTCTGGCCCGCATGCTTCTTGCTGGCTGCATCGGTGGCCAGTTTGCCGCCGACCCGCAGCGCGTCTTCGGCGATCAGCGCCTGAATCCGGGCCCTCGACAATTGGGGGAGGGCTTGCGCCAGAGCGCTGTCCAGACGACCTTCGCCGACTGTTCCCGACAATATGGTATTTCCCCCGACCATGACCTAGATGTGGGTCATGGCCTTGCGAATATCAAGAACACAGCGGACGCAATTGCTTGAATGGGCGGAAGTCGCGCGGCCAGAGGAATGTTGCGGGTTGCTGTTCGGGCGTGGAGGGTCCATTTCCGAAATCTGTTTGACACCCAATGTAGCCGAAAACCCGCGAAGTCATTTCGAAATTGATCCGGCGGCACTGATTGCTGCACACCGGCGTGCCCGCGAAGGCGATATAGAGCTTCTCGGCCATTTCCATTCGCACCCCAACGGGCTTGGTCGGCCTTCGTCGACCGACCTTGCCAATGCCTGTGCCGACGGACGTTGCTGGATCATTATTGCAGATGGCGACGTTTCAGCCTGGATACCTGACGGAACCGGCGATGAAGTGGTTCGATTCCAACAAGTCTCTTTGGTCGTCGAGGGTTGAAACGGCATACAACTACGTCCATTAGCGCTCCAACGCACCTGTTTGGGAAAAAATTTTTGATGACCGAATCCGAAGTCGATCTTGCCAGCCTGCTTTGTTCGCGGCTCTGCCATGACCTGTTAAGTCCGGTAGGTGCCATGAACAATGGTCTGGAGCTGCTCGCGGACGAACACGATCCGGAAATGCGTCAGCGCTGCATGGATTTGTTGGCCGAGAGCGCCCGGTCAGCCGCAGACAAGCTGAAATTTTTCCGCCTTGCTTTCGGTGCGGCGGGTGGTTTCGGCAGCGAAGTCGATCCCAAGGAAGCAAGGGCTGTGATTGAGCCCCTGGTAACTGCGAGCGGTCGCACGACACTTGAATGGGCGGTCCCCGACGGGTTCATGCCTAAGCGGGCGGTAAAGATTCTGCTCAACCTAGTTCTGCTCGCGAATGACGCGCTGGTGCGGGGCGGGACATTGTTTGTTGGGGCCGAAGCCCGCGGGAATGAGCAGGAAATCGTTATTCGCGCCAATGGACCGAAAATTGTAATGGATGGCGCCATCCGCGACACCTTGACCGGTGGAATCGACGCTTCGATGGTCGATTCCCGTACTG
>JACVCM010000148.1 GCA_016742125.1 Sphingomonadaceae bacterium
CCGCTACGGCGGGCGGCTGGGCGGCGGCGCCCGGCGGCAAGGCGAAGCCCGGTCGGGTTCGCTTCGGCTGTGATGGGGTCAATGGTCACGGTCGTTCCGAGCTCGGCACCAGGGGCGCGGTGTTCGGCTTCATAAAATGCCGATAGCTCTGGCCCCGCGACACGCGCGAGGACACGGGGCAGCGCTTCAAGCAGAGTCACTGACAGGCCAAGCTTCGTCAGCACGGCCGCTGCCTCAAGCCCGATATAGCCACCGCCGATAACAACAACTCGGCGTGCGCCGGCGTCGACTTCATGCATCAGCCGGTCGACATCAGCGCGCGTGCGAACGGCGTGAACGCCAGGAAGATCATGGCCTACGCAGGACAGACGCCGTGGATCGCCCCCGGTCGCCCAAATCAGATGGCCATAGCTGACGGATTTCCCGTCATCGAGCGTAACCACCTTGGCAGCCGGATCGACGGCCATGACTTCATGGCCGAGCAGCATGTCGACCGCTTTGTCTACCCAGACATTGGGTGGACGCAGGTGCAGTCGTTCAAACGTCTTCTCGCGCGCCAGATATTCTTTCGACAGCGGCGGACGTTCATAGGGTGGCTCCGCCTCACGCCCAACGATCAGAATCGAACCGGCAAACCCGTTTTGCCTGAGGGCCAGCGCTGCCTGAGCCCCGCCATGGCCACCGCCGACGATAATGACATCGGCGGTCTCAAACATGCACGAATGCGGCAGTTGTCTTGGCCTTCACCTCATCCAGCGTCACACCGGGCGCGCATTCGAGGAGGCGGAAAGGACTGGCGTGATCCGGACGCTGAAACACCGCCAAGTCCGTGATGATCATGTCGACAACATTGCGTCCCGTGAACGGCAAGGTGCACGCGGGAATGAACTTTGGGCTGCCGTCCTTCGACACATGCTCCATCACCACAATGATCTTCTTTACGCCCGCGACCAGATCCATCGCGCCGCCCATGCCCTTGATCATCTTGCCCGGAATCATCCAGTTGGCGATATCGCCATTTTCGGCGACTTCCATCGCGCCCAGCACCGTCAAATCGATATGTCCGCCACGGATCATCGCGAAACTGGCGGCACTGTCGAAGTAAGCGCTGTGCGGCAGCTCGCTGATCGTCTGCTTGCCCGCATTAATCAGGTCGGGATCAACCTCATCGTCGTACGGGAAAGGTCCAATGCCGAGCATGCCATTTTCGCTCTGGAGCGTGACTGTCATCCCTTCGGGCACATGGTTGGCGACCAGCGTCGGGATACCAATGCCCAGGTTTACATAATAGGCATCGCGAAGTTCCTGCGCGGCGCGGGCAGCCATCTGGTCGCGGGTCCAGCCTTTGGTCAGGCCATCATGGGCGGTCATTATGCTGCCTCCCTTTCCCGCACCGTCCGAAACTCGATCTTCTTGTCATAGGGCGCGCCGACAATCATGCGCTGCACGTAGACGCCGTGCAGGTGGATGCTGTCGGGATCAAGCGTCCCTGCGGGAACGATTTCCTCCACTTCAACCACGCAAACCTTTCCGCAAGTCGCGGCGGGCTGGTTGAAGTTGCGCGCAGTCTTGCGGAACACGACATTGCCAGTGGTGTCGGCCCTCCAGGCCTTCACCAGCGAGAGATCGGCGAAAATGCCGCGCTCTAGGATATAGTCCTCGCCGTTAAAGGACTTCACTTCCTTGCCCTCGGCAACAAGGGTGCCGACGCCTGTTTTGGTGTAGAAGCCCGGAATGCCCGCGCCGCCCGCGCGCATCCGCTCAGCCAGCGTTCCCTGCGGACAGAATTCGACCTCAAGCTCGCCTGAGAAATATTGCCGCTCAAACTCCTTATTCTCGCCGACATAAGAGCTGATCATTTTCTTCACCTGCCGCGTCCGGAGCAGCTTGCCGATCCCCTCATTGTCAATGCCGGCATTGTTCGACGCAAAGGTCAGGCCGGTGACGCCGCTGTCGCGCACCGCATCGAGCAGGCGCTCGGGAATACCGCACAGGCCAAAGCCACCGCACGCAATCAGCATGTCGTTGCGCAGCGCGCCTTCGAGCGCAGTGATCGCATCAGGATAAAGTTTCTTCATGTGTCAGCCATGCAACCGCTGCGCGTGCCACGCAATATGGTCGGCCATGAAGGTCGAGATGAAATAAAAGCTGTGATCATAGACCGGCTGCATGCGGATCGTCGCTCGTTGTCCGGCCCGCGCACAGGCAGCTTCAAGCAATGACGTCCTGAGCTGCGTTTCGAGAAAGTTGTCTGCATCGCCCTGATCGATCAACAGTTCGGGCAGGCGCGCTCCATCGTCGATCAGCGCGCAAGCGTCGTAAGCGCGCCATGTCGCACGGTCGGGTCCAAGATAGCCGCCCAGCGCCTTCTCACCCCAGGGGCAATTGAGCGGGCTGACGATCGGCGCGAAAGCACTGACTGAGCGAAACCGGTTCGGGTTGCGGAGGGCAATCGTCAGCGCTCCATGCCCGCCCATGCTATGGCCCGTGATCCCCTGCCGTGCCATATCGACCGGAAAATGCTTCGCGATCAGCGCGGGCAACTCACTTTCGATATAGCTGCGCATCCGGAAATGCTGCGACCATGGCGCTTGGGTCGCGTCGACATAGAACCCTGCGCCCTTGCCGAAATCATGGGCTTCATCGTCGGGGACGTCGTCGCCGCGCGGGCTGGTATCAGGCGCGATGAAGATGACGCCGTGTTCGGCACAGGCCGCGCGAAATTCGCCCTTTTCAGTCACGTTGCCGTGGGTGCAGGTGAGGCCGGACAGATACCACAAGACCGGCAACTTCGCGCCTGCGGCATGATCAGGCACGAACACCGAGAAGGTCATCGGCGTACCGGTCTCGCAACTTTGATGCGTATAGACGCCCTGCGTCCCACGGTGGCTGCGATTGCTGCTGACCTGTTCCATCGACGTCAGTAAACCACGACGCTCCGGATCGACCTGCCTGCGTGCATCAGGTCGAAGGCGGTGTTGATCTCCTCCAGCCCCATGACATGGGTGATCATCGGGTCGATCTGGATCTTGCCTTCCATATACATGTCGACGATCTGCGGCACGTCCGTGCGCCCCTTTGCGCCGCCGAACGCCGTTCCGCGCCAGTTGCGGCCCGTGACCAGCTGAAACGGACGTGTCGCGATTTCCTTGCCCGCCTCTGCCACGCCGATGATGATGCTCGTGCCCCAGCCTCTGTGGCATGCTTCTAACGCGGTGCGCATCACTTCGGTGTTGCCAGTCGCATCGAAGGTGTAATCCGCACCGCCATCGGTAAGCTCGACGACCTTGGCCACGGTATCTTCGCGGCTCATCCCCTTGCTATTGAGGAAATCGGTCATTCCGAATTTGCGGCCCCATTCTTCCCGGTCTGGGTTGATATCGACGCCGATGATCTTGTTCGCACCCGCCAGCTTCGCGCCCTGGATCACGTTCAGCCCGATGCCGCCAAGTCCGAACACCGCGACATTGTCGCCCGGCTGTACATTGGCGGTTTTGGTCACCGCACCGACGCCCGTCGTCACACCGCAGCCGATGTAGCAGCTGGTCTTGAACGGCGCGTCCTCGCGAATTTTGGCAACCGCGATTTCGGGGAGGACTGTGAAGTTCGAGAAAGTGGAGCAGCCCATATAGTGGTAAATTGTCTGGCCCTTATAGCTGAAGCGACTGGTGCCATCAGGCATCAGCCCCTTGCCCTGCGTCGCGCGGATCGCGGTGCACAGGTTTGATTTGCCGCTGAGGCAGGTTTTGCACTTGCCGCATTCGGGGGTGTAGAGCGGTATGACATGGTCGCCGGGCTTCAAAGAAGTCACGCCCTCACCCACTTCGCGGACCAAACCTGGGCCCTCGTGGCCCAAAATGCTCGGGAAAATG